>CBFHVY010000003.1:0-75825 GCA_965659555.1 Flavobacteriaceae bacterium | reverse complement strand
AATGACGTTATAGTGGTATAATGTGGCCAACCATCATCATCAAAATAGTCAAATTCATAATACCCATAAGGCTCCAAAAGCTTACAAATAGCAATATGCATCAGGTTTACTTTTTCGTCTTTTTTAAACCTTCGATGACCCTGACCCAGTTCTTGAACACCAATTAAATAGATAATACCATCTAACTGAAGCGTATCACCATCGGCAAAATCTTCAGAAAGCTTTGTAACTAAAAAGTCCCATTTGTCTTTTAGGGAAGAAAGTTTTTCCATATCTATTTTTAAGAGCGTCAAAGGTACAAGAATTATCATAAATTTGCGGTATGAGCTTTCCCAAACATCTCGAAAAAAAACTCAAAGAACGCATCCATAAAAATACATTGCGTGCTCTACCAGGGGTTCCTTCTGGGGTTGATTTTTCTTCGAATGATTACTTAGGGTTTGCCTCAAATAAGAGACTTCAAGAGAAGGTGCACAACTACCTCAGCGTCCATGATTATAACAATGGAGCAACAGGTTCACGGTTGCTTACGGGGAATCATGCCTTATACGAGGAGGTAGAGACTCTTATCGCTACGTTTCACAACACAGCATCGGCACTCGTTTTTAATTCTGGTTACGATGCTAATATTGGATTTTTTAGCAGTGTACCTCAACGTGGAGATGTTATTTTATACGATGCTTTTATTCATGCATCCATTCGAGATGGAATTGTTATGAGTAAGGCCAAAGCCTATAAATTTTCCCACAACAATTTAAAGTCGCTTGCTGAAAAACTAAGCACATTAGCCCTTACATCATCAAAAGATACTGCGGTGTATGTGGTAACAGAAGCTGTTTTTTCTATGGATGGCGATAGTCCAGATCTTACCGCTTTGGCTACATTATGTGAGCAATACGGAGCTTTACTCGTGGTAGATGAAGCTCATGCACTTGGCGTTTGTGGAAAAGAAGGGAAAGGCGTCGTCTATGAGTTGGGATTAACTTCGGCTGTTTTTGCGAGCATTGTTACTTTTGGCAAGGGCTTAGGCACACACGGAGCAGCAATATTAGGGTCTACTCAACTAAAAAGTTACCTCCTTAATTTTGCACGAAGCTTGATTTATACCACAGGCTTACCACCACACTCTTTAGCGTCGATTAAATTTGGATATGAAGCTTTGGCAACTACTGAGGCAACAGGTAAACTTCTTGAAAACATTAATACGTTTACAAGCCTAGTACACGAACTTAATATGAGTTCAAGCTTTGTGAGTAGTTCCTCAGCGATTCAGTGTTGTATTATTCCTGGTAATGCTCAGGTGAAAAATGTGGCAAGAGCATTACAGGCTAATGGGTTTGATGTCCGACCGATTATGTATCCAACCGTTCCCGAGGGTTCTGAACGACTACGTTTTTGCTTGCATAGTTTTAATTCTCCAACAGAAATAGCAGCCGTTTTAAAACTGTTGGCTACTTTTGTAACATCATGAAAAAGTATTTTATAACAGGGATCTCTACAGAGGTTGGAAAGACCGTAGTTTCAGCAATTGTAACCGAGGCGCTTCAGGCAGATTATTGGAAACCTATTCAATCGGGAGAACTTGATAATTCAGACGCACATAAAGTTCAACGACTTATTAGCAATAGTAAAACAGTGATTCACCCAAACAGCTATGCACTACACACGCCTATGAGTCCACATGCTTCCGCGGCTATAGATGGTGTTGAGATTAACCTCAGTAAAATTATTCCCCCAAAGACAACGAATCACCTTGTGGTTGAAGGTGCGGGAGGACTTTTAGTGCCTTTAAACGACACCGAAACGGTATTCGATTTAATAGACGACACGTTTCATGCAATTGTAGTATCGCGCCATTATTTAGGAAGCATCAATCATACCTTGTTAACTGTAAATGCATTAAAAGACAAAGGAATTACTACGTCTATTATTTTTTCAGGGGCTCCGCATCCTTCCACTGAAACCATTATTTCAAAAATGAGTAATGTTCCTGTGATCGGACGTGTTGATGAAGAGCCCTATTTTGATCAGAACGTAATTGCGGCATATGCAGCAGAATTTAAATCAAAGCTTTAAAAACCGTGAACAACTCAAGTCTTAGTGAACGAGATAAACAGCATCTTTGGCACCCTTTAACTCAGCATAAAACACATGGGGAAACCATAGCCATTACCAAAGCTGAAAATTGTGTGTTGACCGATGAGCAAGGCAATGAATATATTGATGCCATAGCCTCATGGTATACCTGTATGTACGGACATTGCAACAGCTATATAACCTCAAAAGTATATGCGCAAATGCAACGTTTAGATCAGGTTGTTTTTACAGGGTTTACTCACCAGCCCGCTGTGGCACTATCGGAGGCTTTAATGGCTATTTTACCACAAAACCAACAGAAGTTGTTTTTTAGCGATAATGGATCTACCACAGTAGATATTGCTATAAAAATGGCCTTACAATACCATGCCAATACAGGTCAAAAACGAACAACATTAATCGCTTTTGAAGACGGGTTTCATGGCGACACCTTTGGGGCAATGAGCGTTTCTGGACTGTCGGTGTATAACGGGCCTTTTGAAGAGTTCTTTTTAGAAGTCAAGAGAATACCTACCCCTACAGAAGACACGATTACTGAAGTTTTAGCAGAGCTCACAACCCTTTCTAAAGAATACCAGATTGCAGCATTTGTTTACGAGCCATTAGTACAAGGAGCAGCAGCTATGAAAATGCATTGTGGCGTGTATTTAGATCCAATATTAGCCTTTTGTAAAGCCAATGGAATACTTACCATAGCCGATGAGGTAATGACAGGATTTGGAAAAACGGGAAAGCATTTTGCTTCGTTATACATGGAGGTTCAACCCGATATAATGTGTTTAAGTAAGGCCTTAACAGCGGGGTTAGTTCCAATGGGAATTACCAGTTGTACCCAAGAAGTGTATAATGCTTTTTATAGTAGTGAATTAGAAAAAGGGTTCTTTCACGGACATACTTATTCTGCAAACCCTATAGCTTGTACGGCTGCCTTAGCCGGAATTGAGCTTTTGCAATCTCCAGCAATTCAAACCCAAATAAGCACCATTCAAAAACAGCATCAGGCATTTGTAGAACACATAAAAACACATGCCAAGGTTAAAGCCGTTAGACAGCTTGGTGTAATACTCGCTATAGATATTAATGCAGAAGCAAATCGATATGGAGGCCTAAGAGATCGACTGTTTAAATTTTACCTTAGCAAAGGGGTCTATCTAAGACCTTTAGGGAATACGGTTTATATTTTAGCCCCTTATACCATTAGTGAAGCACAACTTGAAAAAGTATATAAAACTATTGAGGATTCTTTAGCAATAGTCTAAATTTGTATTAAAATTCAGGCCTTGCATCACCCTATTTACATTGCTTCTTTAGGATCTATATCTCCATTAGGAACTACCCTAGACGCGGTATGGAAAGCCTATCAAAATGATGAGCACAAGATTATCTCTAAGGAGTTTGATGGACATTCTTCGTTTGTTGCTCCGTTAGCGGAGCAGACTAGCGCATTGATTGCAGCTATTGCGAAAGAAAATTCAACCTATGCATCTCTAGATAAATCAGTTCTTTATGCCATGTTTGCGGCTCGACAAGCCTTAGCCGAATCGGGATGGAAAGACACCACAGCGATTGGAATTAATTTTGGTTCTTCAAGAGGAGCCACCACCTTATTTGAAACCTATCATTCAGAATATATTACCAAGAAAAAGGCGTCTACCTTAAGTTCTCCTACAACCACTCTCGGAAACATTTCAACTTGGGTAGCCCATGATTTACAAACACAGGGGCCCGATATTTCACATTCGATTACCTGTTCTACGGCATTACACGCCTTGTTAAATGGTATTGCTTGGCTACAAGCAGAAATGGCTACGCAGTTTATTGTTGGGGGTAGTGAGGCGGCACTCACCCCTTTTACCATTGCCCAAATGAAGGCGCTGAAAATTACTGCAACGCAAGCAGCAACGTACCCATGTAAAGCACTAGACCTGAGTAAAAAAAGAAATACCATGGTTTTAGGAGAAGGTGCTGCTGCACTTTGTATCACTTCTGAACCTACGCCAAAAGCTTTGGCTAAAATTGAGGGAATAGGCTATGCTACAGAAATATTAGCGCATAATATTTCGATTTCATCAGATGCAGCATGTTTTCAAAAATCAATGAAGATGGCCTTAGGAGAAAGAAGTCCACAGGAAGTAGATGCCATAGTAATGCATGCTCCAGGAACCCTAAAAGGAGACCGTTCTGAATATGTAGCAATTGAAACAGTATTTGGAGAACACAAGCCTTTTTTAACTACCAATAAATGGAAGTTAGGACATACTTTTGGAGCCTCTGGCTTGTTGAGTGTTGAGTTAGCTATATTAATGCTACAACACCAAAAAGTAATTGCAGTACCATTTGCAGCACCACAAAAAAACCCAAAACAGCTGAAGACCATCTTGGTAAATGCAGTAGGTTTTGGAGGGAATGCTGTGAGTGTTTTATTGACCCAAAATAAATAGTGATTTACAATTGAGAATTAGTATTTTTGAATTTAAATAGCCCAAACCATATGAGCAAAGCGAGACACAATTGGACCCAAGAAGAAATTTTAGCGATTTATAACAAGCCTTTAATGGAGTTATTGTATGAGGCAGCTACTGTTCACAGACAGCATCATGACCCCAATACTGTTCAGGTGTCTACCTTACTTTCTATAAAAACTGGAGGGTGTCCAGAAGACTGTGGGTATTGTCCACAGGCAGCTAGATACCATACCGATATTGAAGGGAACGATCTTATGAGCGTGTCTCAAGTAAAAGCACAAGCCCTACGAGCAAAATCGTCTGGAAGTTCAAGAGTGTGTATGGGAGCCGCTTGGAGAAATGTAAAAGACGGTCCAGAGTTTGACCAGGTATTGGAAATGGTTAGAACCATTAATAAACTCGATATGGAAGTATGCTGTACCTTAGGAATGATTACTGAAAATCAAGCCCAACGTTTAGCAGAAGCCGGACTGTATGCCTACAATCACAATTTAGATTCTTCAGAAGAATATTATAAAGAAGTTATTTCAACCCGTGGATTCGAAGATCGTTTACAAACCATAGACAATGTTCGTAAGACCAATGTTACCGTTTGTTCGGGTGGAATTATTGGAATGGGTGAACGTGTTGAAGACAGAGCAGGAATGTTGGTGGCGCTTTCTACTTTAAATCCACAGCCAGAATCGGTGCCTATTAATGCCCTAGTAGCGGTAGAAGGCACCCCATTAGAAGAAGAAGAACCTGTTGCTATTTGGGATATGATTCGCATGGTGGCTACAACGAGAATTGTAATGCCAGAAACCCAAGTGCGTTTATCGGCAGGAAGAACACAAATGACTCAAGAAGGACAAGCCATGTGCTTTTTTGCGGGAGCAAATTCAATTTTTGCAGGAGACAAACTATTAACAACTCCTAATCCTGATGTAAATGAAGACATGAAGTTGTTTGCCTTACTGGGGTTAAACCCTCAAAAACCATTCATTAAAAAGATGCAACCTGAAACTGTAGAAGCAGCAGATTCTACTTTTGCACCACAAGGAGAAAAGCCAAAGTGGTCGAGACCAGGGCATACTATTGAACGAAATGAATTAGCAAAACAAAAGGGCAAGGCTAGTAAAGTGTAAGATCATATCATCTTCATATATAAGTCATTACCAATGTAATGACTTTTTTTTTGCCTTTTTTTATCCTTTTTTTAAATTTGGAATAAAAAAAAGGGAGCGTGAACTTACATCAAATAGATAGGGTTAAAGACATTAGCAAAGAGATGTTTATCAACCAGTACTTTAAGCCTCAAAAACCCGTAGTTTTTGAACGTTGGATCGACGATTGGCCTGCGTTTTCTAAATGGAACCTAGACTATATACAACAAGTCGCAGGAGACAAGACGGTTCCACTTTATGATGACCGTCCCGTGCATCATAAAGATGGATTTAATGAACCACATACTACAATGAATTTAGGGGAATATGTAGATCTACTTAAAACACAACCAACGCGATATCGAATTTTTTTGTGGAATATTTTTAAAGAAGTACCACAACTACAACAAGACTTTTGGTATCCTAAACTAGGCTTACGTTTTTTAAAAACCTTACCCATGCTCTTTTTTGGTGGTAGAGGTTCGTATACCTTTATGCATTATGATATCGATTTGGCAAACATTTTTCATTTTCATTTTGAAGGGAAAAAGAAGTGTATCTTATTTGATCAACAACAGACCAAACACCTGTATAAAGTGCCTCATTCTTTAATTACTCGAGAAGATATTGATTTTGAACACCCTGATTATGATACATGGCCTAATTTAAAAAAAGCAGAAGGCTATGTTACAACATTAGAACATGGAAATGTACTGTATATGCCAGAAGGGTATTGGCATTATATGCAATATAAAACACCCGGTTTTTCCATGAGTTTACGTACCCTTGCGTACAAGCCTAAACATTTCGCTAAAGCCGTGTATAATGTAACCATTATGAGAAACCTAGACAACCTAATGCGAAGGTTGCAAGGTCAGCAATGGATTGAGTGGAAAAACAGACAGGCATTAAAAAATTGAAAATTAATAGTATAGAGTGTTTTTTCTTTAGGTTTTTAACCCTAAATTTGATTTTTTAAAACATTCCCCCAATGAAAAATTGTCCGAAGTGTAAATCTTCTGACAGAACACGAGCAAGACACTCATGGTGGCTTAAAAAAATCCCTACAGCAAAAGCGTATATCTGTCAGGCATGTAGAAAACGTTACCTATACATTGGTTTATTAGGAACCTCTATAGGGTTAAAAAAAACAGCAGTAGATTAATACTGCTGTTTTTTTTATTTAGTTAAATAACTTAAAAATATCGTTACCATTGGCAAAAAGTAACAAGGCAATTAATATAATAAAGCCAGTTATTTGGGCATACTCCATAAACTTGTCGCTAGGTTTTTTACCTGTAATCATTTCCCAAAGGGTAAAAACCACATGACCTCCATCGAGTGCGGGAATCGGTAAAAGGTTCATAAACCCTAACATGATAGACAAAAAGGCGGTGATGTTCCAAAAGGTTTGCGCACTCCACTCCGATGGGAAGATGCTACCAATTGAGATAAATCCACCAAGCCCTTTATAGGCTCCAGTTTTTGGATTGAATATTTTTTTAAGCTGTTTGATATAGCTTGAAAGGGTTTCATACGATTTATGAAATCCTGCAGGAATAGCTTCAGAAAAGGTGTAACTGATGTCTGCTAATGCATAGTACCCTAACCGATCTAAATCGTTAATCGACAAACTGGTTGGTAATACTCCAATTTTACCTTCCTCAGAGATGCGAACAGGAATGTCAACAATATCAGTACCTCTCTTTACACTCACGGTAATGTCTTGTCCGCTATAAGTTGCCAAAATAGGAACGATCTCATCGTAATACGTTACAGGGGTGCCATTAATGTTTACAAAAATATCTTTGGGTTGAAGTCCAGAGGTACTATTAGGAGAACTTTTATCTACCTTACCTACCATAAACGGATATCTAGGCGATACAATAGCACCGGCATCTTTTCCACGATCTACCAGTTGCGAAATAAAGTCAACCGGAAGTTGTTGAGTAAATACAGAATCGTTTCGTTGTACCGTGTAATTCGTTCCATTGATAAAAGCGACTGTTAAATCGCTAAACTTTTTTACTGGAGCTCCATCTACCGCTAAAATTTTATCTCCTGTTTGCAAGCCAAGGTTGATGGCTAAGGAGTCTTGTACCCACATTCCGTTTTTTACCTCTTCATTAGGTAGGTAACGTTCGCCGTAGGTATACATAAGCATGATATAGATAAAAATTCCCAATACAAAATTGACAAACACCCCACCAAGCATAATAATAAGTCGTTGCCAAGCGGGTTTCGATCGAAACTCCCAAGGCTGTGCAGGCTGACTCATTTGTTCAGTATCCATGCTTTCGTCAATCATTCCAGAGATTTTTACATATCCTCCTAAAGGAATCCAACCGATTCCGTAGACGGTTTCGCCAATTTTTTTCTTGAACAGCGAAAATTTATAATCGAAAAAGAGATAAAACTTTTCTACTCGGGTTTTGAATAGTTTGGCGGGAATAAAATGTCCTAATTCATGCAATACGATTAAGAGTGATAAACTCAATATAAATTGCGATGCTTTAATAAGTATGTCCATGTGGTAATTGTCGATGTTGAAAGGCCAAATGTACGTTTTTAAAGAGAGTTCTAAAAACGATTTGAGTACTCGAATTTTATTTTAACAAAGTTTTAGTGACTACCCCTCGGTTTGTAGAAACTTTAAGCACATAAAGTCCCTTGGAAAGCTTAGGGAGTGCGATAGTTTCAGTAATATGCAGAGGCTCATATACTTTTTGTCCCAAAGCATTGTATAAGGCAATCTTGGTGATTTGAAGTCCTGTTTTCGATTGAATCGTTAGTTGGTCTGAAAACGGATTTGGAGATATGGTAAGGTCTTTTGCCAAAAACTCATTTTCAATACTTAAGGTTCTGCTGTTATTTGTTGAAACGATATCAAAATCTGGATCAAAAATCACATCTGCTATTGGAAATGCTCCTGAGTGAGAAAACTCTTGGCCGTTACTTGTGTGATCAAATCGCACATATTCTTCTTCGCCTCCAGTACCTATAATTTTATAGGTGAGGGGCATTTCATAAAAAGCCACACTTGGATGCGCTTGTGTTTGATTTACGGTAATACGAACTTCATTTCCATAAACACTAATGGTGTTTTGATAACTTGGAAATCCTTCGCCATAATACCAATCGTTAAAGAATTCGGTAAGGTCTTTTCCACTTGCCGCTTCGAGATGCTGTTTTAAATCGTTGGTTTTTGCATAACCATAAGCTAAATTAGCGTCTTGTAAGTAGTTTTTTACGCCTGTTAAAAACACTTGATTACCCAGTGTATAAGAAAGCATGTGTAACAACATAGCGCCCTTTCTATAGCTTAGCCTACCATTAAAAATTCTACTTACAGAGGTGGTGTCGGTACAGTGTACTGAGCCAAAAATACTACTAGTTATGGAGTTGGTGTTTCCTCGTTTCCAGTTGTTAAACTGTGTAGCTCCATCAATTGCTTGTATGCTTAAACCTGTGAGATAGGTGGCAAAGCCTTCATTGAGCCAAATGTCTTCCCAAGATCCGCAGGTAACCTTGTTGCCAAACCATTGGTGTGCTAATTCATGTGCAATAAGATCGCGATTAAAATTCCCCATAAACGACACGGTAGTGTGTTCCATACCGCCTCCCCAACCAAATTGGGCATGACCATATTTTTCGTCGGCAAAAGGGTAGAGTTCAAAGGTGTTGTTAAATAGATTCATGATGTCTACCGTAACTGGGGTTTGCGATTGAGCAGTAGTAAGGCTCTCTGGGTACACATAGTTAACAATATCAAAATCGCCATGGGCAACATAGTGACTGTATTCGCTGTAGTTGGTTACGGCTATAGCTATTAAATAAGCGGGTATTTTATAGCGATGTTTCCAATGTGTAGTGGTTGTACTTCCGTTAACTTTTTCGGAGATACGAAGTCCGTTAGCCACTCCTTTATATGCTGAAGGATGACTGATAAAAACATCTATAGAATCAATTTTATCGACAAGATCTTGCTTACAAGGCCACCAGCCTTTTGCGCCGTAAGGCTCAGAAAGAGTCCATAAAACAGGTGTTCCATTATGGGTATTGACTTCGAAAGAGCCAAATCCTGAACTTACAGGGTTACCACTATAGGTTACTGTAAGGGAGTCTAAGCTTCCTTGTGTTAGTGTTGTGGGTAAGGTAATCACAAGTTCGTCATTGGCATTGGTTGAAAAAGTTAAAGGGGTTCCGCGTTGTGTAATTGCACTTACGCTGAGGTTATTAGCCATGTCGAAGGTAAGGGTACTCATATTGGCATTTGCTGTAAAATAGGTAGTGACACTTCCGCTAATAAATGCTTGAGTTGGATTTACATTCCAGACTAAACGGTGGTATTTTACATCGTAGTTACCTGTGTTGGCATTGCGCTGAAAAAGCATACGTTTGAGTCCGCCTTTACGTTCTGTTTTAATAAGTTCTGTCAGATAGGAATCTTTATACACAGGGTGCTCTTGTGCAGTAATTGACAATGTTAAAAGGAACATTAGTACTCGAAGAGCAATTTTAATACCGTAACTTTGCATGGCTTTTTAATGTAAATATAAAGATACTTTTAATGTTTAAGACGTTTTTTAAGAAATCGAAATATTTAGTTTTGTTTTTTGTGTTGTTTTCTACGATTACTTTAGCCGTATTTTATCAGCTGTTAAAGGTAGACAAGACCTTAAAAATTTACAATCCGATTGATGTAAATCCTAGATTGGTAGATGTTTCCAAAAAATACCAACAACGCAATCATACGATTGCTGATTTTTCTCTAGTAAATCAAAACGGAGACACCATTACTCAAGATACCTTTGCCAATAAGATTTACATTGCTGATTTCTTTTTTACCCGATGCCAAAACATCTGTATTGCTATGGCCTATCATATGAAGCAATTACAAGACACCTATGCTAACGAAGATGAACTCTTGTTTTTATCTCATTCTGTAACACCCAAGATTGATAGTGTTCCTGTACTTCAAACATACGCCCAAGAAAAGGGAGCTATAGCTGGAAAATGGCATATTACCACGGGTGACAAAGCCCATATTTACGACTTAGCGCGCAAGAGTTATTTTGCGGTATTGGACGAAGGTAACGGCGATGAAAACGATTTTATCCATACCGAACAATTTGTATTAATCGACAAAGAACGACGTATTCGAGGCTATTATGATGGCACAGACCCTAAAGCGATAGAAGCCTTAAAAAAAGATCTTGTGATTTTAAAGGAATCGTATAAATAATCGAGTTTTTTTTACCTCTTTTCTTTGTTCCATAATATGGACTGATTTAGCTTGTTGATTTCTACAAACGATTTACTTAAAATGGACTTTATAATCAAGGTGTCTATTTTATTTCTTTTTTCTTTGTCATTAGTTTGTCTTTGCATTTCGACCTCGATAAAATTGTCCTTCTCTAAATTCACTAAAAAATTACAAGTTTGATAGCCAAGATAAAAGGTTCTAGCTAAAAGGAGTTGGTCAGACTTTTTTAAATAAAATTGGGCTTCTCCCTTTTCGTTGGTATCAGATTTATGGCCTCCCAATTCTATTTCTACTCCTAAAACAGGAGCTTTGTTAATATCTAGGATTCTAATAGCTACTTTTACAGTATCCGTTTGGCTTTGTGAAGTTGAAGTAAAAACAACACTATTTCTGTCGCGCTCATTCGGATTATAAAATAGTAGCAGTCTATTATTGTCGAGTTGATAAGTACCAGACCTTTTGTAAAAAGTTAAATCGCCTCCTGATATGAATTCGAACTGATTTCCGTCTTTAAAAGTTATACACTTATAAAAGTCTTTGTGTTTGTAATCTCTACAAAACTTTCCATTTAAAGTCTGTTGAGATTGAACATCTTTAGAGCACAAAGTGAAGAGAATTGTAAAAATAAAAGACTTGATTAGATTTAGTTTCATAACTGTTCGAATTCCCTTTCTATTGATATTCTAAATTGACGTTTTCATTAATCGTATGGCTATTGCTGTTTTTTAAAAACCAGTACTTGGTCTTTATTCTTCAATTTTAGTATCGAATCGTCTAGTTCTATAATTTTATATTTTCTGATTTCGTTTTTTATTGCTTGAGGGTTATTTAAACTCTCACTTAGGTACACAGAAATATTATAGTTTAGGTTAGTGTTTATATAAAATGAATAATTACCACAGCAAATATTGGAAACTTCAATTTTCAATTGCTCATGTCCCTTTTTAAATTTTAAGTGAACTAAGCCTTCGTTGTTGGTCAAGCTGCCATATTTCCCCTTTGTATTATAGACTGAAACGCCAGAGATCGGTTTTTTGTCTATGTCAAAAACTTTAATTTTCAAGTTAATTGACTCAGAAGAGTTTACATAAGTATGGAATTTGTGATAACTATTATCCTCAAGTCTACTTAAATCATAGTTTAATACTATCGAATCATTTCGAATAAGATAATGTCCCTTACCAAAAAGCATAACACCTAAATCGCCCCCTTTTTGGTAATCAAAAACACCTTTATCATTAAAAGAATACTTTTCAAAGTAATACCCTGTTCCGTCAATGAATACGTAATTTCCAGAAATTTTATTTTGTGCAGGTAATCTTAAAACAATAGTTAGAAAGATTACCAAAAACATATTAATCACATTTAGTCCCTTGAGCATAACCATTTTCTTTTAATTCATTAATAACTTATCGTTGTGCTTGAAATACAACGTATCTTTTTTTTGTCCAAAAATTGAACTATTGAAAGATAAAATAAGGATTGCTACTAATATTATTGATTTTATCATGATTAATCAATTACCCACTCACAGCACCAATACACCTTGTATTTGAGAAAACTATTTGGAGAAACTTTTTCTAAAATGTAGAGGTTATCATACACATGGTGCTTAAAACTTGACGATTTATTATAGTCTTTTTTTAAATCTGGAAGTCTTTTAATAAAAAGCGAATCAACAGATGTTATTGTATCAACTTTGTTTTCAGTTGAAAAATAAAAGGCCTCATCACATAGATAAAAAAGGATTCTTTTCTCTTCAAGTACTTTCCTAAAAAAATTTGTTTGGCGAGTGGTTCCATCACCACTTTCAATTAGGCATTTTTTCGAGCTTGTATTGTCAAATATCAAATATGCATCTTCACTTTTTTTTGATTGAGAATACAAAATAAAAGAAGTACATAGAAATAGTATAAAAATTAGATTTTTCATTCAGCCAAAAATATATAGTATTAACCTGTTAGGTTTTTGAGGTGTTTTTTTAATCTAAAATCACATCTAACCAAGTTACCTCGTGTCTGTAAATACGGTTACTTTCTCTTTCATAGAGATAAATAGTTTTAAAAAGAATCTTCTTTTTAAAAAAAACTAACTGGCCATTTTCCTTGGATTTATTTCTTTTCCTAAGCACAACATCATAGACTTTTTCTAATGTTAAAACCTTTGTGTTTAAATTAGTGGTGTCTTTGATTTCAATTGTTGCGTTTTTATGACCTAACAACTTAAATTGCTCCTCTCCTTTAAAAAAATAAGTTGTACCATTACTTGTGGTAATTTTATGGAATGAATCATCCTGTTTAGAGTAGTTACCTGAAAGATGAATTACTTCTTGTGCTCTTAAGTCGCTAATTGAACATGCTAATATAATTAACACAAGGATGCCAATTTTAGTTACAATTTTTGTTTCCATTTAATTTGTGGCGATTTTTTATTCTATTTCATGGATTACATCTACTTTAATTAACGAATCGTTTTTTACAAGAAATATGATGTAATTTTCAAAGAATTTCAGCAGCTTCCAGTCATTAATCAACTCTCTTTTTTGAGAATTAATATGATTTGAAGTAAAATAAATATCAGAGTCTTTTAATAAGTCTTTTAGGTTATATACTTTGCCAGGTGTTATATTTAAAACAATTTTTTTCTCTTTAAAAAAAGTAAATCCATTATTCCCGGTTCCTTCAATTCTATAATAAAAACTATTTTCAACAAGGTTGTTTTCTCTGCTGAGTAAAGATGTGTCAAATTTTATAAATAATGAATCTTTAACCTTTTGCGCAAAGATTAGGTTAGAATAAAAAATTAAGAATAAAAAAATGATTAGTGTTTTCATTATTAATTGCATTTGATGGTCCGTTAAAAACGTTTTGAGACAGTATGATTTCCATCACTAGTTTTTTCCTCAACACTAATGTGATTATTGAACCAAAGGAATTAGTCTTTACAGCTTATTAGATACATACTTATATAGCACTATCAATAGAATGATTACTCCAGTAATTGTTGCTTTTGTATTTAATGCAAGCCTAAATGAAGTCCATACCTTGTCTTCACTTGTTTTAAGTGAAACAGAAAAATAGATAAAGAGCAAAATTAGGATAATGAGTATGTATTTCATCGTAGTTTTCTTTTCTAATTAACGCTTATGTGATTTCTTTCAAATAAAAAGGGTAATTAATTCTTGATTCTAATGGCCAAAAAAATCATGATTTTTTAGAAATCAAAAACATCCATCTGATAAAAAAGTAAAACGCAAAAAATAAACTAATAATAATTACAATTAAAAAAAAGTCTCCTTTTTTATTTTTAAGATGATCAAACGTTTTTATCAGAAATAATACAGATGACAACAGATAAAAGAAGATGGATAACAATAAGCTTTTTATATTCATAAAATTTATTTTAATTCACCTTTTAGTATTTCATCAGCACTCGTAATTTCTTTTTAGGTTTTCTGTCTGTGTTATTTGTCTAGAGTAATTTTTTCAACTCCTTATTTCTTCAACAGTCATTACACAACATGAACTCTCACAGTTAAAGGTCATTCTTCCATCAGGATCTAATGTTCCTTCAACTCTACAATTTTGACAACCATCACAAGAAATTTTCCAAGCTTTTCTCTTAAAACCTTTATTTTGCAAATTGTCTGTTATTAGTTTGTTTGAGCTAAAATTTAGGTAACCCTGTCCAATTGCATAATTTAATTCTAGGCCATCAATAGTTGTATATTCTACAAATGCAACATTGAAACGTTTATTTTCAACAAACTTTACTTTAGTAATTTTTTCATTGTTATTAAGACCTAAAGATGTTTTTAATCCATGAACGTTTTCAGCAATTTTGAAACCATTTGGAGATATTAAACTTATTGAGTTATTTTCAATTAGGTCAACATTATCATCATGACAACTAAAAAACAGTAAGCTTAAAACTACTGTTAGGATGAATAAGGGTGTAATAATTTTTTTCATTTTGCAAAATTTATAGGCGCCATTCAGGACTTGCGCGGTTAGATGTCGACCTTGAGATACTCATTTTTGCTCAAACTATTTTAGCTGACTGATATTTAACAGCTTGTTTCTGTCAAATGACTATCGAATGATTTTAATTACATTTAGTTCCATGAGCGTTTGAATACTCTTTTTTATTTATATTTTGATTAATCGTATAGCTAATCTTGTTTTTTAAAAACCAGTACTTGGTCTTTATTCTTCAGTTTTAGTATCGAATCGTCTAGTTTTAAAATTTTATATTTTCTGATTTCGTTTTTTATTGCTTTTGGATGACCAAAGCCTTGAACAATTGACTTTCCCATAAACACATCAAGAATATAATTAGCACTTAGATCTAGGTCTATTGCTTGTTTAACCCAGAATTCACCATTTACATGAAGTTGAATTTTATTTTTATTAGATTCTTTTTTAAACTTCAAATTTGCAACACCATCTTTATTTGTTTCAGTTGATTGATAGTTAGGGAAAGAATAAATCATAAGATTTGCAATGGGGGCTTTATTAAAAGTGTACCCATTGATATGTATTTCAACAGAATCTTTAGAGTTATAATATTTTTTAGCCTTAAAAAAACTCTCCTCTTTCAAGGTTGTCAAATCAAAGTTGAAAATAATGGAATCGTTTTTTATCGAATAGTGTCCATTTCCATAGATTGACATCCCAAGATCTCCACCTGCTTCATAACTAAATGTGTTTGCAGTACATGTATAGATTTGATAAAAGTCACCCATTTCATTCATGTGATATATACCTTCCATTTTCTGTTGACAGAAAATGGAAGGTGAAGAGATAAAAAGTATAAAAATTATATTAATCACATTTAGTCCCTTGAGCATTTGAATTCCCTTCTTGTTCATTTCTTAGTATAGATTTTATGATTTCTCTGTCTGACTCATTAGGAACCAATTCAATAAACGAGTCAGTTTCAACAATATTACCATTTGAGTCTTTGTAAAATAATCCGCCAAAAGCCATAGAAAACCTAAAAAAAGACCTAGCGATTTTGAAGGAATCGTATCGCTAGGTTATTCTATCTCATAGATCATATTTATGTGATAAAGACCTTTTTTAGTTTCTATAAATATGACGTATTTCTCAAGATACTTGAATAATTTTAAATCATCTATCAAACCATATTTATTGTAAATGTTTGAATTTTTCAATATGTCGTTTAAATAAAAAGTTTGTTTAGGAGCTAAGCTTTTATAAGACTTCCCCTCGAGGAAATATGTGAATCCATTAGTTCCTGTTCCCTTTATTCTATAAACACGAGCTGAACTCGAAACATGTTTTTCAATTGATAACAAAGGATCATCATGCCTCAAATACAGGGTGTCTATCAAATGCTCTTGAGAATATGAAGGAATAACCTTAAAAAATATAAATAATATTATAAAACTTCTCATATTTATTCTGGACAATTTTTAGTAGTACTATGATAGTATAAAATCAAATTGTTTGCCAATTCTGCTTTTTTAGATTCTGGTAAATCTAAATATGCTTGTACACTATGTTCTTTTAATCCTTGCCAAGCTAGGGCTTCATAGAAGGCATCAGGCAGAGGGTTTGCTCCGTTATTCGTCAGATAATTGTAATCTCCTACCAATACAGTTCTATGAAAATTAATTAATGTTTCTTTCATAGAATTAACATATAATTCAGCCATTGCATTGTGCAGCCTTTCATTTTCATAACTTTCATAAGTTAATTTAAAGCTTAAATCTCCTTCTGAAGGATATTTAGTATACAACTTTCTATACATTTCCGCATGAATATATTCGTGAATTAGAGTTCTAGCAGCTCCTAAAGCAGGCATCGTTAATAATTTTGATGTACTTATCTTTATTTGTATTTCCGATGAACCTCTTTCATGTCTAGTAACTCCATTTACCTCAATATTTAAATCCTGCTTAAAAACCTTTTCTTCAGATGATATTCTAATATCAAATTCAGAATCTCCTTCAAAATTTCTTAAAATATTTTTAATAAAGGAATTGTCTTGTTGATCTAAATAGTCATTAAGGCATTTTGCTTTACCTGTCAATTCATTGATAATCTGTTCCTCTTCCACACATTCTCCTTCATCGTTTAATACATACCCTTCCTCACACTCTTTTACTTGTGGGGTAATGTTGTAGGTACAGGTCCCTTCTTCTACATAACGTTGGGTGGTTCCTCCACAATCTTGATAAGCACCCCCTTCGCCCACGCCCACATAAGGGCCACTGGCACCCCCACCTCCGGTACGAACTAAATCGGGCAACCAATACGAGTGGCACACTTGGGTTAAAGAGGTATCCTCTAGGGTAGATTTGATATAGTAGTAGTTTCCTTGAGGATCTACATTATACCAATCGATATAGTGATAGGTGGTTATAATTACGCAATCTTCTACCATTCGCTGTTGGTTTGATGTCGAAGCAAACTCTTCGGCAACCCATTTTTTAGGATCTTCTACTCCGTCTTGAATTCGTTTTGCAAATACCAGTTTGCCTTTGGTGTTTAGCACATGTACAAAACCGGTGTATTCTGATGTATTCTCAAAGAGCTTGCCATTTTTAAGAGCATCATGAGCTCCTTCTTCGTAATAACGCCCTACATAAAAACGAAATTCATCGGGCGCTTTTTCAGTTACCAGAACCGAATACCGTAGCGTGTATTTAGATCCGCCTTCTTCCGTTTTAGCGAGTGCATCTGGATTGAATGCCGAGGTGTATTCTATTGGGAATTCGTAATACATGCTTTGGAGGTCTTCAGAATATCGTGCGTGTTGAGGTGTCCAAGAGACCTCAAAATCAAAAGGGATACTCTTTTTAAAATGCGCAGGGTTAAATTGAGTGGCAATTGCATTTAGTTTTTCAAGTTGTGGATTTGGAGTGAGTGGATCTTCATTTTCACAAGCCCACAGAATAAAAAGTAAGCAAAGTGCATAGAACGACCAACTCCACCGTTGGGTGGTAGTGGCTACTGTTTTCATAGTTTTTTTGATAAAGCTAAGGCTAATAAATGGCTTATGCAATACTCGAAAAAGCTATAAAGCATTGAATATCAATACAAAACAACATCAAAATAATTCCAAGGGAGAAGTTATGTAAAGCACAAAAAACACTCAAACCAGTGTGTGTACTCCGGCTGATGTGGGATAAAAAAAATAATCATTATTCAAGCATCCCCTTTGTTTAGAATGATTCTAATTTGGTATCTTTGCAATCTAAATTTGATTTTTGAACACAATAGCGTCTTTACAGATAGGAGAAATAGGATATGTTTCAGAAGAATCTTTAGACATCATTCCACTAAAATTATTAGAAATGGGATGTTTGCCTGGAGCAGAGGTAGAACTTATTCAAATAGCCCCTCTTAACGATCCCTTATACATCTGCGTAAACGGAAGTCATTTAGCTATTCGAAAAGAAACCGCAGTCCAAATTGCTATAATTAAGCCCTAAGCATGTCAGCCAAAAACACCATTAAAGTTGCGCTCATAGGAAATCCGAATACCGGAAAAACCTCCTTGTTTAATCAACTTACAGGCTTAAATCAAAAAGTAGGAAACTACCCCGGTGTTACAGTCGATAAAAAGACAGGCATTAGTAAGCTTTCTAAAACCCATACGGCAGTGGTTACCGATTTACCGGGAACCTACAGTATCAACCCTACCTCTATTGATGAGAGCATTGTTTTACAAACGCTGTTAGACCCCAATAAAGAAACGGCCCCCGATGTAATTGTGGTGGTGGCCGATATTGAAAACTTAAAGCGAAACCTGCTTCTTTTCTCTCAAATTAAAGACTTAGAAATCCCTTCATTATTGGCCATCAATATGTCCGATCAAATGAAGCGAAAAGGCATTAGCATTAACTTGTCTGAACTCGAAAAAGAACTCGATACCGAGATTATTTTAATGAGTGCTCGTAAAAATGAAGGCATTGACAATGTTAAGGAGGCCATAGTTCGATGCCATGTAGCCGCAAAAACATCGCCGATGTGTAGCATTAATCATAAGATTGATGCCGATTATTTTGAGCGTCTAAAAGAAATTAGCCCTAACCATACCTTATATGAGTTGTGGTTAATGATTACTCAAAATAACTATCCAGCGTCTATTTCAGCACAAGAAAAGGAAGCCTTACTGGCGTTTAAAGAAGATGTTTCGAAACTTAAAAAATATCAGCATAAAGAGACGATCTATCGGTATCAAAAAATTAACGAGGTCCTAAAAAAAACCTACTTAATCGATCGTTCTAAGGCAACAGATTTGCGCTCAAAACTAGATAAAGTATTTACCCATAGAATTTTTGGATATGTATTATTCTTCGGAATACTACTCTTAATATTTCAATCTATTTTCGATTGGGCAACGCTCCCCATGGATCTTATCGATACCGCTTTTGCAGACCTAAGTTCTATGGTTAAAAAAAGTCTTCCTCAAGGGGTGTTAAACGATTTAATTACCGAAGGGATTATTCCAGGGGTAGGTGGAATACTTATTTTTATTCCACAAATCGCTATCCTATTTATGTTTATTGCCATTCTAGAAGAAACAGGCTATATGAGTAGAGTTGTGTTTTTGATGGATAAAATTATGCGTCGCTATGGAATGAGCGGAAAAAGTGTCATTCCTTTAATATCAGGAACTGCTTGTGCCATACCTGCGGTTATGTCGACCCGAACCATTATGGGTTGGAAAGAGCGATTAATTACTATTTTAGTTACTCCGTTTACTACGTGCTCTGCACGACTACCTGTATACGCTATTCTCATTTCTTTAATTATTCCAAATAAAAAGATATTTGGCTTCTTAAGCCTACAAGGATTCACTTTATTGTCTTTGTATATTTTAGGGTTTGCCTCGGCAATTGTAGGAGCCTACATTCTTCATAAAACGCTTGATGTAAAAAGCAAATCATTCTTTGTGGTGGAAATGCCAAACTATAAATTCCCTTCCGTAAAGAATGTAACCTTAGACGTTATTGAAAAAACAAAAGCCTTTATTTTAGGTGCCGGAAAAATCATTTTGGCCCTTTCGGTAGTCTTGTGGTTTTTAGCCTCAAATGGCCCTCAGGAATATAAAGATGCCGAACAAAATACGCTTCAAAATACCGCTTATCAACAACTATCTTCAGAAGAATTACAGAAAAAAATAGCGGCGGCAAAATTAGAGAACTCCTACATTGGTATAATGGGTAAATCTATAGAACCAGTAATTAGACCCTTGGGATACGATTGGAAAATAGGCATTGCATTAATATCTTCATTTGCTGCAAGAGAAGTATTTGTAGGCACATTAGCCACAATCTACAGCGTAGAAAGCGATGAAGAAGATAATACCGCAACTATAAAAGAACGGATGGCATCGGAGGTAAATCCAGACACGGGCGAAAAACGATTTAATTTCCCTGTAGGCATGTCGCTCTTGGTATTTTATGCCTTTGCCATGCAATGTATGGCAACTTTGGCGGTGGTTAAAAAAGAAACCAATACATGGAAATGGCCATTAATTCAATTATTTGGTATGGGCTTATTGGCTTATGTATCTTCATTTTTAGTCTATCAAATTTTAAGCTAATGCAAGAAATCATCGTGTATATACTCCTTATTGCAGCGGCAGCTTTTTTAATAAAAAAGTATTTTTTTTCGAACACAAAAGACGGCTGTGGGCCCGACTGTGGATGCTCGTAACCCCACTCTTTTAACACAAGTTTAATATTTGTAGAAAGGAAGTACTGTATCTTTGAGTTCAATTTTGAATTCAAAACAACGTATACCATGAAAAAATCGATTTTAACCTTATTCGTTTTGGCTATTGCATTGCTAACAACAGATCAGGTAACTGCACAAAAATTTAGAGGATTAGATAAAAGTCCTATGGACGTTGCTGCCTTTCCAAGTAACTTTAGAGTGTCAGACAAAGTAATTAAGATTACCTACAGTAGACCTCAATTAAACGGTCGTTCTTTAGATAAATTAGCCCCAGCGGGTAAAGTTTGGAGAACAGGAGCAAACGAAGCTACAGAAATTACATTTTACCAAGATGTTACTTTTGGAGGAAAAGCGGTTAAAGCTGGAACCTATTCTTTATTTGCTATTCCAGGAGAAAAAGAGTGGACCGTTATTTTAAGCTCTGCATTAAATGTATGGGGATCGTATTTCTATAAAGAAGACCAAGATGTTGCTAGAGTAACTGCACCGGTAAAAGCAAGTGAAAAATCTATAGAAGAATTTTCTATTGTTATCGATGAAGATATGACCATTCATATGGGATGGGCAAACGTTATTGTAAGCGTGCCTGTAACCAAGTAATTTTTAATATTAAAATCAAAAAACCCGTAAACTAGTTTACGGGTTTTTTTATGGATATATTCGGAGGTCTAAGGCTTTATTCTTTTAGAGAATAAGTGTAAATTTGCCCGAAAATAAACAGAGTCAAGCAACTACCTTTAGTGTTGACCAAAGATTAATAGCACACAGATGATGCAGTATAAGCATAAGGAAATCGAACAAAAATGGCAAGACTATTGGGCCAAAAACCAAACGTTTAAGGCCAGTAATGCAAAAGATAAACCGAAATATTATGTGTTAGACATGTTTCCCTATCCTTCTGGAGCAGGACTCCATGTAGGGCACCCACTAGGGTATATTGCATCCGATATTTATGCGCGTTATAAACGACATCAAGGGTTTAATGTATTGCACCCTCAGGGCTATGATTCATTTGGGTTGCCTGCAGAACAATATGCCATTCAAACAGGGCAGCATCCTGCAAAAACCACCGCAGCAAATATTGCCACCTACCGCCGTCAGCTCGATGCCATAGGATTCTCTTTTGATTGGTCTAGAGAAGTGAGAACTTCTTCCCCCGAGTATTACAAATGGACGCAATGGATTTTTATTCAATTATTTAATTCGTGGTACAATAAAGATAGCGATAAAGCAGAAGCCATTGAAACACTTATTGCCTTGTTTGAAACTTCAGGAAATACAGCAGTAAATGCAGTTTGCGATGAGGATACCCCTCAATTTTCTGCCGAAGCATGGAAAGCCTTTTCATCTGAAGAACAACAAAAAATACTACTACAATACCGACTTACATACCTCTCTGATACCGAAGTAAACTGGTGCCCTGCATTAGGT
Organism: Flavobacteriaceae bacterium; assembly: GCA_965659555.1. Lineage (GTDB taxonomy): Bacteria > Bacteroidota > Bacteroidia > Flavobacteriales > Flavobacteriaceae > Polaribacter. The sequence continues at coordinate 53,708 of CBFHVY010000003.1, read as the reverse complement.
ACCGTATTAGCAAATGATGAAATTATTAATGGGGTTTCCGAACGTGGAGGGCATCCGGTAGTACGTAAAAAAATGACCCAATGGTCGATCCGTATTTCAGCCTATGCACAACGTTTGTTAGAGGGTCTTGATACCATAGATTGGCCACAACCCTTAAAAGATGCTCAAACGAACTGGATAGGGCGATCGCAAGGCGCTATGGTGTCTTTTAAAGTCGATGGACACGATGCCACTGTTGAGGTATTTACCACACGTCCCGATACCATTTTTGGAGTGTCGTTTATGACGCTAGCGCCCGAGCATCCATTAGTTGCAGAGATTACTACCGCAGCACAACAAGAAGTAGTAAACACCTATGTGAGTGCTACTGCAAAACGTTCGGAACGCGAACGAATGGCCGATGTAAAAACCATATCAGGAGCCTTTACAGGAGCCTATGCATTACATCCTTTTACAGGAAAACAAGTACCTATTTGGATTGGCGATTATGTACTTGCTAGCTATGGTACTGGAGCCGTGATGGCGGTTCCTTGTGGAGACCAACGCGATTATGATTTTGCAAAGCATTTTAATATTGAAATTCCTAATATTTTTGAAGGCGTTGACCTATCTGAAGCGGCACATGCCGACAAAGAAGGGACGACCATAGCGAATTCCGATTTCTTATCGGGACTACCTTACAAAAAAGCACTAAAACTAGCCATTTACGAGTTAGAAAAAAGAGGCGTTGGGTATGGAAAAATCAACTATCGATTGCGCGATGCGGTATTTAGCAGGCAACGTTATTGGGGCGAACCCTTTCCGGTGTATTATGTAGACGGAATGCCTCAAATGATTGCTGCAGAACACCTACCCATAACCCTTCCCGAAGTAGAAAAATACTTACCTACAGAAGATGGGAAACCACCTCTAGGAAATGCCACGCATTGGAGCTGGGATGCTAAAAATAATAAAGTGGTTTCAAATGAGTTGCTTCCCAAGGCTCAGCACAACAATACAAATGATGGCATTTCGAGCGAAGGCGAGAAATCTGACAGCCAAATATATCCACTAGAACTCAATACGATGCCAGGTTGGGCGGGGAGCTCGTACTATTTTAACCGTTATATGGACCCCCATAATACTGAGGAATTTGCCTCAAAAGAAGCTCTAGCGTATTGGAAAGAAGTGGATTTATACATTGGAGGGTCTGAGCATGCTACCGGACATTTATTATATGCCCGTTTTTGGCAAAAATTCTTGTTCGACAGAGGGTTAGTACCTGTTGATGAATTTGCTAAAAAATTGATCAATCAAGGAATGATACTCGGGACCAGTGCTTTTGTATATCGTGATGAAAACTCAAATACATTACTTTCAACCGGTAAAATTGAAGGGAAAAGTGTTCAGCCTTTGCATGCAGATGTATCCTTAGTAAATGCCTCTGACGAGTTAGATATTGAAGCCTTTAAAGCATGGAGGCCAGAGTTTAAAGACGCCCTTTTTATTACCGAAGACAATGGTGTTTTTAAAGTAAATCGAGAGGTTGAAAAGATGTCGAAGTCAAAATACAATGTGGTTAATCCAGACGACATTTGTGAAGAATATGGCGCCGATAGCTTGCGATTATTCGAAATGTTTTTAGGGCCCTTAGAACAATCCAAACCTTGGAAAACATCAGGAATATCTGGGGTGTATAGTTTCCTTAAAAAGCTCTGGAAGTTATACCATGCCAACGAAACGTTTACGCTGACCGATGAGGCCCCCACAAAAGAAGAACTTAAAACATTGCACAAAACCATTAAAAAGGTAGGAGAAGACATTGAGAATTTTTCGTTCAATACTTCGGTTTCTACGTTTATGATTGCAGTAAACGAACTGTCGGCCTTAAACTGTCAGAAGCGTGCAATACTAGAACCCTTGTTGATTCTTATTTCTCCGTATGCTCCGCATATTGCTGAGGAATTATGGGAAAAACTAGGTCATACCCAATCTATTGTAGATGCTCCTTTTCCTAAATTTGAAGCAAGTTATTTAGTAGAAAGCACTAAGAATTATCCGATTTCATTTAATGGAAAAATGCGTTTTACGCTTGAACTTCCTTTAGAACTTTCAAAAGAGGAAGTTGAAGCCGCTGTTATGGCGCATGAAAAAACGCAAGCGCAGCTCCAAGGACGTACCCCTAAAAAGGTCATTGTTGTTCCTGGAAAAATTGTGAATATCGTAGGATAATCATCTATTAAAGACTTTTTGTATTTTTGTAACGTTATGAAAAATAAACTGTTATGAAAAAACTACTTTATGTAGGACTCGTCCTATGGCTTACCGTTTCTTTAGGCTGCTCTAGCAGTTCAACCAACAAAGATCTCGAACCTGTTGTTGTCTATAAAATCCTCCCCATTGGAGACTCTCGTGTTAAAGGATCGCCCGATGGCTTAGGACATCAAAGCTACCGATATGAGTTGTGGAAATTACTCGTAGCCAATCAATGGACTTTCGATTTTATTGGGCCTAGACAAAATTCTGAAAACTTTCCAGACTATTTAGGGAAAAGTTTTGACCTCGATCAGGCGGGTTATGGAGGAGCTACAACGGCAACAATTATAAGTAGACTTGACGAAATTATAAGCGCTACAGGTGCTCCAGATATTGTTTTATTAGGAATAGGTGGAAACGATTTGGTACTAGAAACCCCTGTAGATGAAGTCTTGGCTAATATCAATACAATCATAGATCGATTTCAAACACTCAATCCCTCAGTAGACATTATTGTTGAGCAAATAGCTCCAGGGCATTCTAATTTTATGACTTCTGAACAGGTAGTAACTCTTGCCGATTTCCACACGAAGATTGCAGTCTTAGCAACTCAACAAAGCAACACCATGTCTACAGTTGTTGTTGTAGATATGGCAACTGGATGGAACGATGCGTATTTGTTCGACTCGGTGCATTATACAACCCTTGGAGCTTCGGTGGTTGCTTCTAGATATTATTCTGCTCTTGTGGCCTTGGTGAATTAACATTCAGTAAAAAATTTCAGTATCTTGTCGGGGTTATTAATACAAGAGGTATGAAAAATGGAATAGCCCTATGGTGTTTATGTGGAATGGTTTTTGTTTCCTGTACTACATCCAATCACATCCAAAAGATATTGGTGGCAGATTGGCAAACCACCTACTTAAAAATAGAGATGCCAACCTATATGAATTCCGATTCTACCTATGTTTTTGAAGACCGATTTGAAAACAATCCTACACGTGTGGCCCAATCTAGCTACCGTAATGACGGTACATTTTCGGCGTGGTTTTTAACCAGCGATGGGGTTAAAATAGACGAAACAACAGGTACCTGGTTTGTAGAAAAAGATTCGCTACAAGTTTCTTTTTTTTACGGAGGTAAGCAGGTAGTAACACGTTATTTTATTGAAGAAACTCCAGAAGGTTTTAAGGGAACAAACCGTTACGATTGGGATAATGATGGCGCAAATGATGACCTATTGCTAATGAAAACAAAGCGAATATCTCCCAAAAATTGATACAATTTAAGAACATATCATTACGAATTCGACTCTTCTTGTCGATGATTCTCCTCGTTATATTAGCCTCAATTCTTATTGTTACGGTCACCATATATCAATACGATGAGCAAACCAAAGACTATAATATTCAACGTTTTGGTAGAAAAGAAGAGGCCATAAAAAGCAGTGTAGAATTAGAGCTGTATAGAAAAACCACCTATGCTGTAAAAACAGAAAACTTAGCAAAAATATTTCAAGAACGGATTTATGAAATTTCGTCCATTCATAAACTTCATATTTCGATATACGATATGGAGGGGAATTTGTTAAAATCGTCTATAGCCAGTACTCTTAAATACAATACAGAACAAGTACTTTCTGGAAAGATAATTGAAGAGTTAGCCTCTAACTCAGACCATAGAATTTTAAAGACAAGCTCTGAAAATGGGATAAGCTATCAATCGTCATATACGTATATTACCGATCAAAAATTTAAAAGAATAGGAATTTTACAATTACAGTTTACTCAAGATAACAAAGAGGAACAATACGAGCTTAGGGAGTTTTTAAAGCGTTTAACAGCGGTGTATTTAATTATGTTTTTAATAGCCATAGCATTGGCCTATTTTTTGTCGAGCTATATTACTCGATCGATTAAAACCATTTCCGATAAAATGCATCAAACGCGTTTAAATAAGCGAAATGAGAAAATTATTTTAGGCTCTGCAAGCTCAGAAATAGACAGTTTGGTGACTGCTTATAACAATATGATTGATGAGCTGGAAGAAAGCGCTGTAAAATTAGCCAAGAGCGAACGAGAACAGGCATGGCGAGAAATGGCAAAACAAGTAGCACACGAAATTAAAAACCCATTAACACCTATGCGACTTACCGTTCAAAGTTTTGAGCGAAAGTTTGATCCCAAAGACCCGGCAATCCAAGAAAAAATTACCGAATATTCAAAAACCCTTATTCAGCAAATCGATGTGATGAGTTCAATAGCATCTGCTTTTTCTGATTTTGCTAAAATGCCTTCACAGAAAAAAGAAACCATCGAAGTCGTTAGTGTAGTTAAAATGGCCCTAGACATTTTTAATGAGCCTTTTATTAGTTATAGCTCTTCAGCTGAAGAAATTCATGCTCATCTCGATAAAACACAACTTATTAGAATTATCACCAATTTGGTTAAAAATGCTATTCAGGCCACAGAAGGAGTGGAATCTCCAGCAATAGAGGTTCGAATTTCTGAAGAGGCAGGAAACATAAAGATAACCATAACAGACAATGGTAAAGGGATAAATGACGAGGTTAAAGACTTGATTTTTGAACCTAAGTTTACCACTAAAAGTAGCGGAATGGGCTTAGGACTGCCCATGATAAAAAACATCATTGAAGCATATGAAGGGCAACTGTTTTTTAGCTCAATATTTGGTAAAGGAACTGTTTTTACCGTAATTTTACCAAAAAAATAAGACCATGGATTTTCAAAATATCACTGTAACCATTACCAATGGATTAGCACAGATTACCATTAACAGACCCACAAAACTTAATGCCCTAAATAAAGCAACCATAGAAGAGTTGAATGAGGCATTAGCCTCTCTAGAAGAAGATGTAGCCGTTAAAGTGCTTGTGTTAACAGGTAGTGGTGAAAAAGCATTTGTGGCAGGAGCTGATATTTCGGAGTTTGCTCATTTCTCTGTTGCAGACGGAGGTAAGCTAGCTGCCAAAGGTCAAGAGTTGGTCTTCGATTATATTGAAAACTACAGTAAACCCATCATAGCAGCAGTAAATGGGTTTGCTTTAGGCGGCGGATTAGAATTAGCAATGGCTTGTCATTTTAGAATTGCTTCAGAGAATGCTCGAATGGGTTTACCCGAAGTGTCTCTGGGTGTTATTCCGGGTTATGGAGGTACACAAAGACTTCCTCAACTTGTAGGAAAAGGGAAAGCGATGGAACTAATTATGACCGCTGGAATGATGACTGCTGAAGAAGCGAAAACATGGGGCTTAGTAAATTATGTAACATCTCAAGAAGAATTACTGCCTTTGGCTCAAAAACTCGCACATAAAATCATGAAAAACTCCTCTGTGGCTATCGCTGCAGCTATTGGAGCAATCAATGCAAATTATGCAGATGGTGTTGATGGCTATGCTGCCGAGATTGAGGCTTTTGGAGACTGTTTTGGAACCGAAGATTTTGCAGAAGGAACCACTGCCTTTTTAGAAAAAAGACCCGCACAATTTCCAGGGAAGTAATCGCTAGAGTCTACTCTAAACCATTCCATTCTCTATAAAACTGTTGAAGAAAGTCTTGCATATATGCGTGGCGTTCTTGTGCAACGCGTTTTCCTGTCTCGGTATTCATTTGATCTTTAAGCAACAATAATTTTTCATAAAAGTGATTTATTGTTGGAGCCGTTGAGGCTTTATATTCTTCTTTAGTCATATGAAGATTTGGCGCAATTTCTGGGTCGTATAAAGCCCTGTTTTTAAATCCACCATAGTTAAAACAACGCGCTATTCCAATCGCTCCAATAGCATCGAGTCTGTCTGCATCTTGAATAAGCGCTAATTCTAAAGAGTAAAAAGGGTTTTGTGACTTGTCTAAGCTTGACTTAAATGAAATGTGTTTGATGATATTTTCTACATGAACTATAACTGCATCAGAAACGTGTTGCGCTTCTAAAAAGGCTCTCGCTTTTTTAGGGCCTAAAGACTCATCTCCATCGTGAAATTTAGCGTCAGCAATATCGTGAAGTAAGGCGCCAAGTGATACCACAAGAGGATCTACCTTTTCGTTCTTGGCAAGAAGTAGTGCGTTTTTATAGACGCGATCTATATGAAACCAGTCGTGTCCACCTTCGGCGTCTTTTAGGGTGTCTTTTACAAAAGCAATGGTATGTTGTATGAGTTGTGATGGTTCCATAGGTAAAAATAAAAAATCCACTCGAAAGGAGTGGATTTTAAAAGTATAAATTCAGTATTGCTTAACAGTGTTCGTTATAAGCAGACACTAAGTTTTCGGCAATCATTTGAGCAGAACGACCTTCGATATGATGACGCTCTAACATATGCACTAACTGACCATCTTTAAATAAGGCAATCGCTGGTGATGATGGAGGAAAAGGAATCATGTGTTCACGAGCCTTTTCGGTAGATGCTTTATCAACCCCTGCAAAAACAGTAGTTAAATGATCCGGTTTTTTATCAAATTGTAAAGAAGCAACTGCTCCTGGTCTTGCTGTACCCGCTGCACATCCGCATACCGAATTTACCATTACTAAAGTGGTTCCTTCTTGGCTTAATGCTGCGTCAACTTCTTCGGCGGTGAATAATGAGGAAAAACCATTGTTGGTTAGTTCTTCTCGCATTGGTTTTACTAATTCTTCTGGATACATATTTACTTATTTTTAGCGTACAAAGATAAGGATAAAATCGAAATCATTTTAGTTATCTTTGGCTTTCTAAAATAGAAAACATGGCAAGTTTTACAAAATGGTTAGGAGCCGGTTTAGGATTTACGCTTGGGGGGCCTATTGGGGCACTCTTAGGGTTTGCAGCAGGGAGTTTTTTAGATCAGTTTACATCGGAAGATTTTAGTCAAGAATATGCAAATGCACCTAGAGACGAGCAGGGAAGAATGTATAGCACTTCTGGTGATTTTGAAATTAGTCTGTTAATTCTATCGGCTATCGTAATTAAAGCCGATGGTAAAATAGATCAACGCGAGTTAGATTTTGTGCGTTTGCAGTTTGTAGAGATGTACGGAAAAGAACGTGCAAACAAAACCTTTAAACTGTTTAAAGAAATTATTCATAAGCAAATCTCTACACGTCAGGTATGTATACAGATTCGAAAGCATATGCCACATGCTTCTCGACTTCAATTATTACATTTCTTATTTGGTATTGCTAAAGCAGATCAACATGTTTCGTCGAGTGAAGTAGAAGAGATCAGAAAAATTGCAGGGTATTTGTATATCAATCAGTATGATTTTGAATCGATAAAGGCGATGTTTTATAGCGATGCGGATCAATCATATATCATTCTTGAAATACCCAAAACAGCCAGTAATGATGAAGTGAAAAAAGCCTATCGAAAAATGGTAAAAAAATACCATCCAGATAAGCTAACCAATATTGGAGAAGAACACTTAGAAGGCGCTAAAGAAAAGTTTCAGAAGATTCAAGAAGCGTATGAACATATTAAAAAAGAAAGAGGGATAAACTAGTTGGGGTTTTTTATACCGATAACCCTAAGATTTACAAGAAAATATGTAATTTCGCAACCTCAAAAGAAGACACGATTTATGAGTACAAAGTTCCCAGAATATAAAGGACTTGATTTGCCCGCTGTGGCCGATGGAATGTTGAAGTATTGGCAAGAACAGGATATTTTCGGCAAGAGTATTAGCACTCGTGAAGGAAATACACCCTATGTGTTTTTTGAAGGACCACCTTCTGCTAACGGCTTACCGGGGGTACATCATGTATTAGCAAGAGCGATTAAAGATATTTTTCCGAGGTATAAAACCATGAAAGGGTACCAAGTAAAGCGAAAAGCTGGATGGGATACACATGGACTTCCTATTGAATTAGGCGTTGAAAAAGAACTTGGAATTACCAAAGAAGATATTGGGAAAACCATTTCAGTAGAAGAGTATAATGCGGCGTGTAGAACAGCTGTAATGCGGTATACCGATGTATGGAACGACCTTACTCAGAAGATGGGGTATTGGGTAGATATGGAGCATCCATATGTAACCTATGAGCCAAAATATATGGAGAGTGTTTGGTGGTTGCTAAAGCAGATCTACGAGAAAAATTTACTTTATAAAGGGTACACCATTCAGCCCTATTCACCAAAAGCTGGAACAGGATTAAGTTCTCACGAGTTGAATCAACCAGGAACTTATCAAGATGTTACCGACACAACTGTTGTTGCCCAATTTAAAACACTACCCGAAAGTCTTCCTTCCTTTTTGCAAGGGCAAGGAGCAGTATACTTTTTAGCATGGACAACCACTCCTTGGACCTTACCAAGTAATACCGCTTTAACGGTTGGTCCCAAGATTGAGTATGTGCTAGTAGAAACGTATAATCAATACACCTTTGAGCCTATAAAAGTAGTCCTTGCCAAAAACTTAGTAGGCAAACAGTTTACAGGTAAATATTCGGCAGTAGAAACTGCAGAAGAGCTGAGTGCATATACTCAAGAAGCAAAGAAAATACCGTATAGAGTACTCCATGAATGTATTGGGAAAGACTTAGTTGGTATTCGATATGAACAACTGTTACCCTACGTTTTACCTTATGAGAACCCACAAGATGCTTTTCGTGTCATAGCAGGTGATTTTGTAACTACCGAAGACGGTACAGGGATAGTACATACCTCACCTACGTTTGGAGCCGATGATGCATTGGTTGCCAAGCAAGCTAGTCCAGAAGTGCCCCCTATGTTGGTAAAAGACGAAAACGGGAATCTAGTACCTTTAGTAGATTTACAAGGAAAGTTTAGACCCGAAGTAGGAGAGTTTGCAGGGAAATATGTAAAAAACGAATACTATGCCGATGGAGAAGCTCCAGAAAAATCGGTAGATGTAGCATTAGCCATTAAGCTAAAAACTGAAAATAAAGCCTTTAAGGTAGAAAAATACAAGCACTCGTATCCAAACTGTTGGAGAACCGATAAACCTATTTTATACTATCCGTTAGACTCATGGTTTATTAAAGTAACCGATGTTAAAGATCGAATGCACGAATTGAACAGTACCATTAACTGGAAGCCAAAAGCTACGGGAGAAGGTCGTTTTGGTAATTGGTTAGCCAATGCAAATGACTGGAACCTTTCTCGATCGAGATACTGGGGAATTCCATTGCCTATTTGGAGAACAGAAGACGGTAAAGAAGAACTGTGTATTGGTTCTGTAGCCGAGTTAAAAGCCGAAATGCAAAAGGCGATAGCTGCTGGGGTTTTAGCAGAAGATATTTTTGCCGACTTTGAAGTGGGAAATATGTCTGATGAAAACTATGCCCACATAGATTTACATAAAAATATTGTCGATCAAATTGTACTAGTATCTCCTTTAGGAAACCCAATGTACCGTGAGAGCGACCTTATTGATGTTTGGTTCGATTCTGGATCTATGCCCTATGCACAGTGGCATTATCCGTTTGAAAACAAAGCCTTGATTGACGAAAACAAATCGTTCCCTGCAGATTTTATTGCAGAAGGAGTTGATCAAACAAGAGGATGGTTTTATACCCTACATGCTATTGGTACCATGGTCTTCGATTCTGTTGCCTATAAAAATGTAGTATCGAATGGATTGGTGTTAGACAAGAACGGACAAAAAATGTCTAAACGACTTGGAAATGCTGTCGATCCGTTTGAAACCTTGAGCACCTATGGCGCCGATGCTACGCGTTGGTATATGATTGCAAATGCCAACCCATGGGACAACTTAAAATTTGATTTAGAAGGGATAGAAGAGGTAAAACGTAAGTTCTTTGGAACCTTATACAATACCTATTCATTCTTTTCATTATACACCAACTTAGATGGGTTTTCTTATCAAGAGGCCGATATTCCCTTAGCGGAACGCCCTGAGTTAGATCGTTGGATATTATCAGAACTCCATACTTTGATCGAGAAAGTAGATCGTTTTTACGCAGCCTACGAACCTACCAGAGCGGCAAGAGCCATTTCAGACTTTACTCAAGATTACTTGAGTAATTGGTATGTGCGCTTAAGCAGAAGACGTTTTTGGAAAGGCGATTATCAGCAAGATAAAATTTCAGCGTATCAGACCCTTTATACGTGTATGGAAACGATTGCAAAGCTAGGAGCGCCTATTGCGCCGTTCTTTATGGATCGATTGTATTTAGATTTAAATGCAGTGACCCAAAAAGAACAATTTGAAAGTGTTCATTTGGCTACTTTTCCTGTTTTTGATTCTGCTTTTGTAGACAAAGGACTAGAGCGTAAAATGGAAAGCGCGCAAACCATTGCTTCGTTAGTGTTATCGTTACGAGCCAAAGAAAAGATTAAAGTACGTCAACCGCTACAAAAAATCATGATTCCTATTGATAGTCCTCAACAGAAAGAGGATATTACTGCGGTGTCTAGTTTAATAAAACACGAGGTTAATATTAAAGAAATACATCTGTTAGAAGATGCTTCAGACATTTTAGTAAAGGAAATTAAGCCAAATTTTAAAGTGCTTGGGCCAAAATTTGGCAAAGACATGAAGTTGATTGCGAATACTATTCAGTCTTTTGGCAAGGAAGAAATCGCTACAATTGAAAAAGATGGTTTAATCGCTATTGATATTAATGGAAAAAGCATAAATTTGGAAGTCTCTGATGTTGAGATTTCATCAAAAGATATTGAAGGATGGTTAGTAGCTAATGAAGGCTCGATTACTGTTGCCTTAGATGTTACGATAACAGAAGAACTTCAAAAAGAAGGAATTGCGCGAGAACTGGTGAATAGAATTCAAAACGCTCGGAAAGATAGTGGCTTTGAGGTTACCGATAGAATTCAGTTAACGGTTCAAGAGCACCCAGATTTAGTTGCTGCTTTAGAAGTAAATAAAGCGTATGTAATGTCTGAAACACTCACCACAGCAATATCTTTTGAAAAAGAAGTATCGGAGGGAATAGCCATTGAGTTTGATGGCATTGAAAGTAAAATACAAATTGAAAAAATGTAATACAATGGAGGATATTAATACAAGATACTCAGACGAAGACCTTCAAGAGTTTAAGGAAATCATTCTAAAAAAAATTAAAAGAGCTGAAGAAGATTTAGCCTTACTAGAAAGTACCTATAAAAACGGAAGTAGTAACGATACTGACGATACTTCGCCTCAGTTTAAGTCTTTCGAAGAAGGGTCTGAAACAATGAGTAAAGAAGCAAATGTACAGCTAGCGATTCGACAAGAAAAGTTTATAAGAGACCTTAAAAATGCCCTTATAAGAATTGAAAATAAAACCTATGGTATCTGTAGAGCTACAGGAAAACTCATTCAAAAAGAACGCTTAAAATTAGTACCTCATGCAACCTTAAGTATCGAGGCAAAAAGAAAACAATAATATAAAGGCTTCCTTAGGAAGCCTTTTCTTTTATGAAAAAACAGCTCGTCATCTTCCTTTTTCTTTTGAGCATTGCTTCAAAAACAATAGCACAACAAAAGTTTGTAAAGACGTTTAAGGTCTCTGCAACAACTATAGAAATAGACACAAAAGGGGTAGATGCGATTGAGTTTTTAACTTCAGATACCGAAGCCATTACTGTAGAGTTGGTAGGCTACGATGCAGAAATTCATCATTTTAATGCCAGTACTCAAGCAGGGCTTTTAAAAATTACCGTAGACTATGCAATTGCGTTAGGCTATAACACCAAAACAGAAAAATACTGTGTGGTTCCTCCAAATAATGTAACCGCTGTGGTTAACATCCCAAAAGGGAAACAAGTACGCGTCTTCGGAGATCAGCTCGATATTAGTTCGAGTTCATTTCAAGGGGACTTAGAGATTGCTATTACTAAAGGAAATATATACTTAAATCTTGAGCATACCTCGGCAATAGTTCGTCTTTTTAGTGGAAATGTTTTTGCACTTATTGGAGATCGAGGGCTGGCAATAGAAACACGTAATGGAGAAATTACCCTAGATGGGGCAACCGTTCAAAATCCATACAACACCCCAAATGGAATGGAGGAGCAACTGAAGCTTATTTCAGTGCATGCAAATGTGGTACTCTCTACCAAAAATGAACAATAATATTCTTATTTTTACACCCTAAACCCATACACATGTCTAAGAAAAATACTGCGATACTTATTGTTGTTTTAGCAATTTTAATAGATCAGATTACAAAAATCTATGTCAAAACACATTTTGTAATAGACGGACATGGGTTAAAAGTTTTCGACTGGTTCTACATCAACTTTACTGAGAACAACGGAATGGCTATGGGCATTGAGTTTGGAGGTAAAGCAGGGAAGTTATTTTTAACCTTGTTTAGAATAGTAGCGGTATCTGCCATTGGCTATTGGTTGTGGCAAAGCATTAAGAAAAACTTACCCACTGTAGCTATTGTAGCTATTGCATTGGTCTTATCTGGAGCGGTAGGCAATATTATAGATTCTGTTTTTTATGGGGTTATTTTTGACGCACCGGTAAACGCTCCTGCAACTTTGTTTGCCGACGAGCCTTATGGGTCTTTATTTTATGGACGTGTAGTAGACATGTTTCATTTTCCGATTTGGGAAGGCGAACTCCCCGAATGGTTGCCTTTTATAGGAGGAGAGTATTTTCGCTTTTTTAACTATATTTTTAATCCTGCCGACGCGTATATTACCGTAGGAGTAGCCTTGTTATTTATCTTTAGCAAAAAAGCTTTTCCTAAAGAATAAGCGACTTAAATTCATTTAAAATTGCTACTTTTAAATAGCACTTCTAAGAAGTGTGGTCTTTATATTGTGTTATGACTCCAGCACTTTCTCTTCAAATACAAACCCTTCCAGATGCTCCTGGAGTATATCAATATTTCGACAAAAATGAAGTGATTTTATATGTGGGAAAAGCAAAGAACCTTAAAAAAAGAGTTTCTTCCTACTTTACAAAACACCACGATAATGCTAAGACAAGCATCTTAGTTAAAAAAATTGTTACCATTAAACATATCGTTGTTGATACCGAAACAGATGCGCTGTTATTGGAAAATAATCTGATTAAAAAGTATCAACCTCGCTATAATATCATGCTCAAAGACGACAAAACCTATCCGTGGATTTGTATCAAAAAAGAGCGATTTCCTAGAGTGTTTTTAACCAGAAGAGTCATTAAAGACGGGTCTGAATATTACGGGCCGTACACCAGTGTAAGAACAGCGAAAGCATTATTAGATTTATTAAAAGAACTCTATCCGTTACGCACCTGTACCTTTGATTTAAGTGCCGATAAAATTAAGGCTCAAAAATACAAGCGTTGTTTAGAGTTTCATCTTGGAAATTGCATGGCGCCTTGCGAAGATCTTCAAACCGAAGAAGCCTACAATACCAGCGTAAAAGCCATTCGAAATATTATTAAAGGAAACTTTAAAGAGAGTCTAGAGAGTTTTCATCAGATGATGTTAGATTTTGCTGCTGAAATGCAATTTGAGGAAGCACAAAAGATTAAAGAAAAAGTAGCCCTGCTAGAAAATTACCAATCCAAGTCAACTATTGTAAACCCTAGCATCAATAACGTAGATGTGTTTTCTATTGTAAGTGATGAAAGCTATGGATATGTGAATTTTTTTAAAATCGCTAACGGAGCCATTATTCAATCGCATACCACCGAGATTAAAAAGAAATTAGACGAAACCGACAGAGAGATTCTAGAGCTCGCTATTGTTGAAATCAGGCAACGATTTAATTCTACGTCTACAGAAATTTATGTGCCATTTAAAGTGTCGGTAGGCGATGGTATCAAAGTGACAATTCCCAAATTAGGAGATAAAAAACGGGTGGTTGAACTCTCTGAGCGCAATGCAAAATATTACAGGCAAGAACAGTTTAAACAAATTAAAATTGTGGATCCAGACCGTCATGTAAAACGCATTATGACGCAAATGCAAAAAGATTTGCGTTTGTCTGTGGAACCAAGACATATTGAATGTTTTGACAATTCTAATATTCAAGGCACGAATCCTGTTGCTGCCTGTGTCGTTTTTAAAGACGGAAAACCGAGTAAAAAAGAATACCGACACTACAATATTAAAACGGTAGTGGGGCCAGACGATTATGCCTCTATGGAAGAGGTGGTGTACAGGCGATATCAGCGACTAGTTTCAGAAAACGAACCGTTACCTCAACTCATCGTTATTGATGGAGGAAAAGGGCAGCTTTCGGCGGCATTAAAGAGTTTAGATGTTTTAGGGCTAAGAGGTAAGATTGCCATTATTGGTATTGCAAAACGTTTGGAAGAAATTTATTACCCTGGAGATACGGTTCCATTGTATCTCGATAAAAAATCGGAGTCTCTTAAAATCATTCAACACCTCCGTAATGAAGCCCATCGTTTTGGGATTACGTTTCACAGAAATAAACGGAGTAAAAGTGCAATTCAATCGGAATTAGAGTTAATTCCTTCGGTAGGTAAACAAACCATAGTGAGTTTGTTACGCGAATTTAAATCGGCAAAACGTGTTAAAAATGCTACATTTGAAGAACTCGAAAACGTAATTGGTAACGCAAGAGCTAAAAAAGTCTATGAATACTTTCACCCAAAATAGAACCCAGTATATACTGCTTCTTTGTTTGTTATGGAGTTGTATGCTTGTTGCTCAAGAACCCAAATTAAAGGTAGGCTTAGTTTTAAGTGGTGGTGGTGCTAAAGGATATGCACATGTAAGTATTCTCAAAGAATTAGAAAGCTCTGGAGTAGAGGTGAGCTATATTGGAGGCACAAGTATGGGTGCAGTTATAGGCGGTTTATATGCCGTAGGATACTCACCCGTACAGATAGAAGCCTTGGTTTTACAAACCGATTTCGTTTCGTTATTACAAGATAAATTCCCGAGGAATTCGCTACCCTATTTTGTAAAAGAGTTTGGCGAAAAATATGCCTTATCGCTCCCTGTGACCAATAACAAAGTAGGTTTACCCAAAGCAGTTTCTAAAGGACAAAGCGCCCTTAACCTTTTAGCTTATTTGGTGAGTCCGGCAGATAGTATCACCGATTTTTCAAAGTTACCCATTCCATTCTTTTGTGTTGCCACCGACCTAGAGACGGGTAAACAAGTGGTTTTAGACAAAGGTTCTTTAGGCTTGTCGATTAGAGCTAGCAGCTCTTTTCCAACTCTTTTAGCTCCAGTGACCATTGATGGTAAGGCATTGATTGATGGCGGAGTGGCAAACAATTTTCCAGTAGGCTTAATGAAGTCAAAAGGAGTAGACTTAATTATTGGTGTAGATGTTCAAGGAAAACTCAATAAGTCTGAAGATCTCAATTCTCTGATTTCTATTTTGAATCAAATCATCAATTATAAGATGAAATCAAATGTGTCCGAGAAAGCTCAAATAGCAGATGTGTACATAAAACCCAATATTTATGAGTTTAGTGTTTTAGATTTTAATAAGAAAGAAGAAATCTTAGAGAAAGGCGCCCTTACCGCTGCAAATTTTAAACCGATGTTTGATAGTATTGCTAAAAAACAAAAACCCTCCGATAAGAGAGCACCTCTAGTGTTTCAAGACCCGAAGCTGAAGTTTTCAAAAATAAATGTAACAGGAACGAATCGGTATACAAGAGCTTATGTTTTAGGAAAACTCAATTTACAAGAGGGCGATAGTATTTCAAGAAAAGAGTTGACCAAGAAATTAGATTACCTTTCTGCCACAAATAACTATACCCAAATTGAATATAAAATTAAGCAGCAAAAGACGGGGAATGAACTTCAATTTTCTCTGATAGAAGATACACAAAAATCATTTTTACATGTCGGAGCGCACTACGATTTATTGTATAAGAGTAATATCTTAGCTAGTTATAATACCAAAAACCTCATTGTAAATAACGATGAGCTTTTGATTGACTTTATCGTAGGTGATCGGGTACGGTATAACTTAAATTATTTTGTAGATAACGGATTCTATGTCAGCTATGGCTTTCGATCGCGATATGATCAGTTTAATACCAACACCAAGTTTAGTCCTTTAAATGTTGGAAACGTAAACAGTATAAACTTAGATTATGCAGACTTTACAAATCAACTTTTTATGCAAACAACATTTAATAGAGCGTTTGCTATTGGGTTTGGAGTAGAGCATAAACACATCAACATAAAAACAGAAACCCTTTCTCAGGGGAGCAATGATAATACTCGGTTTGATAATAGTGACTATCTAAATGTATATAGCTATTTAAAGCTCGATACGTACGACAGTAATTACTTTGTAAAAAAAGGGGTATATGCAGACATCTTATTAAAGTGGTACGGGAGCTCTTCCGATTTTTCCAATAATTTTAGCTCTTATGCGCAACTTCAAGGTACTGTAGGTTTTGCTACCACTTTTTGGGATCGCTTTACATTTCAGTATACTAATGAAGCAGGTTTCTCTTTTGAAAGTCCTACCTCTAATGTGTTCGACTTTTATTTAGGAGGGTATAATAAAAACTATATCAATACTTTTGTAAGCCTTTATGGTTATGATTTTGCTTCGCTCTCTGGAAATGCCTTTTTAAAATCTCAATTCGACTTTAGATACGAACTTTTTAGAAATCATTATGCATCTCTTTCTGTAAACTATGCCAGAATAGATGATAATGTATTTAAAGATGGAGATATTTTTAAAGAAGTGCATTCAGGATATGCTATTGGTTACGGCTTGAGTACCTTTTTAGGCCCCATAGAATTAAAGTATACTTGGTCTCCAGACAACAATCAGCATTTTTGGGTTTTTAACCTCGGTTTTTGGTTCTAATGTTAACTTAATGTTAAGCAAATATTTTTTTAATGTAAATTAATAACTATATTTGTGTAAGTACTAAGAATTTAACATCCCTTTTATCATGAGAAAACTTATAATATTGTTCTGTGTTTTTTCGATTTCATGCGTTAATGCACAAGAGAAAGCACCAACCTACACCAAGTCTGGAGACTTAGTTAAAGCAACGTATTATTATAGTGATGGTAGTATTAAAAGCCAAGGGTTTTTTAAAGATAAACTATTAACTGGGGAATGGACTGAATTTGATCAGAAAGGAAATAAAATTGCCATTGGGCATTATAAGGCTGGTAAAAAAGTTGGAAAATGGTTTCAGTGGAATAATAATATTTTAAGAGAGATTAACTACGCGAACAACACCATAGTAAGCGTTAATACTTGGAAAGAAGACACTAAGTTAGCACTTAACAACGAAGAGTAAACGAACTATTATTATATAAAAAAACCGCAACGATTATCGTTGCGGTTTTTTTTTGATACTTAAATGTTGCCTTACTTACGGTCTATGGTAAACTTATACTGTAAGTATTGGTAAGCGTCTCTAGGTATAATAGTAATCCACTTTTTGTATTTTCTATACCAGTTAAAACGAACTGAGGAAATTCCTTTTGTTAGATAGGCCGCAATAAAAGGATGTGTGTTAAGGCTGATCTTTTTATTCTTAGGATTCGAAAGAATCTTTTGTAATTCGGCTTCTAATTTATCTAATAAAACAATGGGAGCTTCCACTTCTCCATTTACACTGGGGTTGGGTTCTGTAGTTTTTATGCTCAACTCAGGTCTAACTCGTTGACGCGTAATCTGTACTAACCCAAATTTACTTGGGGGTAGAATTTTATGTTTAGTTCTATCGAAAGACATTTCTTCTTTTAAATGCTGATAGAGCTTGTTCCGGTTTTCAGAACTGTGCATATCTATAAAATCTACCACAATAATTCCTCCCATATCTCTTAGTTGCAATTGTCTTGCAACTTCAGAAGCGGCAATCATATTTACTTCTAATGCAGTTTCTTCTTGAGACCCTGCTTTGTTTGAACGGTTACCACTGTTTACATCAATAACGTGTAATGCTTCGGTATGTTCAATAACTAAATAGGCGCCTCTACTCATAGAAACTGTTTTGCCAAATGATGTTTTTATTTGGCGTTCGATGCCGTACTTTTCAAAAATTGGAGTTTGAGAGCGATGTAATTTTACGATCTTTTCCTTCTCGGGATAAATTTCACGTAAATATTCTTTAATTTCTAATTTTAGCACCTCATCATTTGTAACGATACTTGAAAAAGAATCGTTCATTAAGTCTCTAAGAATTGAAGAGGCTCTGTTGAGTTCGCTTAAAATTTTAGTTGGAGTGTCTGTGTTTGCAATACGCTTACACATCGTTTTCCATCGTTCTAAAGAGTTTTGTAAATCTCTATCGAGTTCTGCTACTTTTTTTCCTTCAGCAACAGTTCTTAAGATAAGGCCAAAGCCTTTAGGTTTAATGCTCTTTGCCAATCGTTTTAATCTGTCTTTTTCTTCTTGACTTTCAATTTTTTGTGAAATTGATACTCGATTAGAAAAAGGAACTAATACTAAATAGCGTCCGGCAATAGAGAGCTCAGAACTAATTCTGGGTCCTTTGGTTGATATGGGTTCTTTTACAATTTGTACTAATAAGTTTTGACCTGTTTTTAGTACTTTGTCTATGCTCCCGTCTTTGTTAATGTCTCCCTCAAATTGGAAGTTTTTTAAAGTGAATTCTTTATACTTACCTGTGCTTACCTTTTTAATAAAACTATTTAAAGATTGTACTTGTGCGCCTAAATCATGGTAATGTAAAAAGCCATCTTTAGGATAGCCTACATTAACAAAAGCAGCATTTAAGCCGGTTAACACCTTTCCTATTTTGGCTAAAAATATATCGCCAACAGAAAACTTGTTATCGTTTGTTTCTTTATTTAATTCTATTAATTTTCCATCTTTTAATAAGGCAAAATCAATATCAGATGAATTTGATCGAATTATTAATTCTGTTTTCATACTGAACTGGTTTTATACTACACTTATAAATAAGTATAGATGGATTAAAATTAAACAGGTATTATAAATACCGTGTGAGGTTGTTATACCTCAATGTCAATGAACGTCTTTGGGCTAAAAAGCGAAAAGAAAAAGTAAGGATTCCTTACTTTTTCTTATGTCTGTTTGCTCTAGCTCTTTTCTTGCGTTTGTGTGTAGAGATCTTAGCTCTCTTTCTTTTTTTACCACTTGGCATAATCTGTCTGTTTGTTATAAAAATCTCTTTATTGAGATTTTATGTGATTACTAAATTGTTCTTAGCTAACAACTACCTTGCTTTTTACACCTTCTGTAAAAGTCTTCGCTGGTTTAAATGCTGGGATGTTGTGTGCAGGAATTTTAATAGTTGTGTTTTTAGAGATGTTTCTTCCAGTCTTTTCAGCTCTAGTTTTAATAATAAAACTACCGAATCCTCTTAAATACACATTGTCTCCATTTTCTAAAGCGCCTTTCACTTCAGTCATAAATGCTTCTACAGTTGCTAATACATCTGCCTTTTCAATTCCTGATTTATCAGAGATTTTTGATACAATATCTGCTTTCGTCATGTTACTATTTTTATGTTATTTGTTTTCAAAAATGCGAGGGCAAAGATATGATAATTAATCAATTCCGAAAAGCTTATAGGTTAAAAATATCTCAATATTAAAATGTAGTTTTGCATTTGGTATTTTAAAACATGAATTTTTCTAAACAATTAATACAGTGGTATTTACAAAACGACAGGCAATTGCCTTGGCGAAGTGATACGACTCCGTATAAGGTATGGTTATCTGAAATCATTCTTCAACAAACTAGAGTAGCTCAAGGAACACCCTACTATTTTGCTTTTACCGAGGCTTTTCCAACAGTTTTCGATCTAGCAAACGCAGAGGAACAAACCGTTTTAAAATTGTGGCAAGGGTTGGGGTATTACTCAAGAGCTAGAAACCTACATTTTGCCGCAAAACAACTTGTCGCTAACCACAATGGCATTTTTCCAAAATCATACACTGCATTATGTTCCTTAAAAGGGGTTGGCGATTATACCGCCTCAGCAATTGCCTCGATTTGTTTTGATTTACCTCACGCCGTTGTTGATGGAAACGTATACAGGGTATTGGCGCGATATTTTGGGGTAGACACCCCGATAAACTCTTCCAAAGGAATTGCACAATTCAAGCAACTTGCTCAAGACCTTTTAGATCATGCGCAACCAGGAACACACAACCAAGCTATTATGGATTTTGGGGCCTTGCATTGCAAGCCCAAAAAGCCACTTTGTGAAACCTGTCCTTTAGCATCGTCTTGTGCAGCATTACAATCTAACAAAGTAGACCAATTACCTGTTAAAGAGAAGAAACTACGCATTAAACATCGGTTTTTTAATTATATCGTACCCATAAATCAAGAGGGTAAAACACAACTTCAATTACGAGAAGGAAAAGGAATATGGCAAGGCTTGTATGAGTTTCCTCTTGTAGAAACCAACAAGAGTATAGGGGAAAAAGAATTATTGGAGCATCCCGATTTTAAAGCCATGGGATATACCGATTTTTCCATTGCACTATTTACAGAAACAGCACAGATCCATAAACTATCTCATCAACATCTACACACCCACTTTTGGATTATAAATTCAACTAAAGATCAAGAATGTACCGTTTCATTTGACGATTTAGCAGCCTATCCTGTACCCGTATTAATCTCGAATTTTATCGAGCAATTTAAGAAGAGTAGATACTAGATATTTTTGTACATTTGATAGTATAAAAAGACAAAAACCATGGCAGGAACAATAAATAAAGTAATCTTAATTGGACATCTCGGCGATGAGGTGAAAATGCATTATTTTGAAGGAGGAAATGCTATTGGACGTTTTCCTATTGCAACAAACGAAAGTTATACCAACAAACAAACTGGAGAAAAAGTAACCACCACCGAGTGGCATAATATTGTGGTTCGAAATAAGTTGGCTGAAATTTGTGAAAAATACTTAAGTAAAGGCGATAAGGTATATTGTGAAGGACGCTTAAAAACCAGACAATGGGAACAAGACGGACAGAAGCGTTATACCACCGAAATACATGTTGTAGATATGACCTTTTTAACCACAAAGAGTAATCCTGAGGGCGCTGCCACTAGTCAAACACCTTCACCACAAAGCTCGCCAGCAATGCCAAAGGATGATGATAATGACGATTTACCATTTTAGTATTTTAAAAACCTAAGACTTGGATCCAGAACCCCATAGTATACTATTAACGCTCATTAGCTTAGATCTTTCTGCCTATCTTAACATAGGACTACTCCTACTCTTATTGCTTTGTTCTGCCTTAATTTCGGGCACAGAAGTAGCCTTTTTTTCTTTATCGCAAAGCGATTTAGATAGTTTATCTGATATTTCTAAAAAAGATCATTTGGTTGCCACACTTTTAGAGCGCCCAAGAAAGTTATTGGCAACGATTTTAATTACCAATAACTTTATTAATATTTTAATTGTTTTGCTATTTGCTTCATTGGGTGAAACCCTTTTTGCAGAACTAAACTATACCTTAAACCTGTACCTCATAGAAGTACCTGTTAGATTTCTTATTGAAGTTGTACTAATCACCTTTTTAATTTTATTATTTGGTGAGGTGTTACCCAAGGTATACGCATCGAGAAAAGCATCGCAGTTTTCTATAATTATGTCGAAACCCATTCAGTTATTGAACGTGTTTTTAACGCCGTTGAGTTATCCACTTATTCATTTGACTCAAATTATTGAACGCAGACTTGGGAATAAAAATAGCAGCTTTTCGGTTGAAACATTGTCGCAAGCCTTAGAGCTTACTTCAAACGAAACCACTACCAAGGAAGAACATAAAATTTTACAAGGAATCGTAAATTTTGGAAGTACTGAAACGGTGCAAATCATGAAGCCTAGAATTGATTTATTTGCGATTTCAGACGACACTTCATATACCGATGTGCTAGCTTTGATTTTGGAAAACGGATATTCTAGAAACCCCGTGTATCATGAAAACATCGATAACGTAATCGGAGTTTTGTATGCAAAAGACTTGTTAGCTCATCTCAATAAAAAGCAATTCAAATGGCAAAACCTTTTACGAGAACCCTTTTTTGTACCAGAAAATAAAAAACTCGATGATTTGTTAGCAGATTTTAGAGAAAAGAAAAATCACTTAGCAATTGTTGTAGACGAATATGGCGGAACAAGTGGTTTGGTTACGCTAGAAGATGTAATTGAAGAAATTGTTGGAGACATTAATGACGAGTTTGATAGCGACGACCTGATGTACTCTAAAATCGATGAGCACAATTATGTGTTTGATGGGAAAACAACAATTAAAGATTTTTGTAAGATTTTTGATGATGAAGAAGAAGCGTTGTTTGAAGAAGAAAAAGGAGAATCTGAAACTCTTGCAGGATTTATCCTAGAAATTTCTGGAAAGTTCCCAAAGAAAGGAGACAAAATAAATTTTGATAAATATACGTTTACTATTGAAGCGCTTAACAAGCGAAGAATTATTCAAATTAAAGCAACTAGAAATGTATAATAGACTGTTGGTATGGAGCGCTTGTTTACTCTTACTTTCTTGTAATTCGGAACCCATACCAAAGCCTAAAGCCTATTTAAAGTTAGCGTATACTTCGCCAAGCTATCAAAAATTAGCTGGTAAAAGACCCTATCAATTTTCAGTTTCCAATCAGGCTACGATTACGAACTTACCAAATCAATGGTTAAAGTTGCAATACCCTTCGCTTAAAGCCAGTATAGATATTACGTACAGACCTATTGAAAACAACCTAAGAGAACTGTTGGTAGAATCTGAAAAGTTGGTGTTTAAACATACCGCCAAGGCAGATCAAATTAAAGCAACTACCTATAGTAATGCCGAAAAAAGAGTTTTTGGAAGCTTGCATGAAATTACAGGAAATGCGGCGTCACAATTACAGTTTCACCTCACAGACAGCACAACTCATTTTATCAAAGGAGCGTTGTATTTTTATGTAAAGCCCAATTACGACTCTGTTTTGCCCGCTGTAGCCTATCTAAAAAAAGACATTGTTACGTTAATGGAGACTTTAGTTTGGGAAGACTAAGCAACATGTACCGTAGTCTTTCGAGACTGAAGCCATAAGTAAAATTGAATTCCAAAAAGTAAGGCTCCAGAGAGTAAATGTACCGCTTGAGTTCCTAAAGGGAAATCTGCGTAGTACATAAGAATACCTGTAATGGTTTCAATACACAACAAGAGTACAATCCAATTGACTAATGTGTAGCCTAAGCTTTTTACTTGATTCAAATAAAACATGCCTAAATTCACCAATAAGATGGCAATGGTAAACGAACGATGGAAATAGAATTTAAAGTTAGGGTTGAGTAAACGATACTCTTTATTTTCGAAGCCAAACAGTTTTACTTGCTCATCAATAAACTGTCGTACCTGAGTTCCCATAGCAATCTGAATTAAAGAAAAAACTACAGAAAGTATGAGTAACTTTTGAAATAGACTGTTGTAAACAAAGACTTTGCCTTTAGAATTAAGCTCAAACAATAACACTAATAAAACACCAATGATTACTAAGCCAACAACCATATGAATGGTAATCATGGTTGGTTTAAGATTGGTATCTACTACTGTTTTTCCCAGCCAAGCCTCAAACAACATAAGGAAAAACGCTAGAAATGAGAGTACTGTATAAGACCTGTTTTCTTTCCAATAGGGGATGGCACTAACAAGTAAAAAAAGAAAGACAAAGCCAGCTAAGACACTCACTAACCTATTAATGTATTCTGTCCAGGTATGAAATGAGTTAAATGTAGCATAATCGTGTTTGGTGTATTTTGCCCAATTTGAAGGTACAAAAGTTGTACTTGTTGTAAAATCTTGTTGTGCTACAAACAGCGTTTGGTCTATAACAATGATCATTCCTTCTTTGTAGCGGGTATTTTGTTGCCACGTAATTTGTTGTTCAGAAGTAGGAGGGATATAATATCCAAAGCACTTTGGCCAATCTGGACAACCCATTCCAGAACCCGTCATTCTAACTACGGCGCCTGCTAAGAAGATAAGATATAAACTAATTAAGGTGAGTTTTACTAAAAACGGGAAGTGTTTCTTCATAAACCAAAAAATGTTTTTGCAAAGATACAATCAAATCACCAAATAAGGAGGCTGATTACCAAGCCTTTTCTACTATTCTAAAGTTTTTAATTCAGAAGCTGTATACATATCTCCACCCGCTATTCCATTAATAAATGAAATGATTTCTGTCGATGTAATGGCATTAGCATTGTAATTGATTTTTGCAATACTATCTGTAAAAATGACTTTAGCGTCTAGCACGCCTTCTTTTTTAGAAAGCTTCGATTGTATGGTTCTTGCACACCCAATTTCACAAGTCATACCAGAGATATGCAGCTGAAGTGCCATTGGCTTTTGTTCAAGTACTTGTGCTGTTGTCTTTTGAGTTGATTTTTGAGTTGCCTTTTCAGAAGTACATCGAATACTTATAAGGCTTAATAATAGACTAAGAGATAGGTATTTAAAAAAACGCATGATTGCTTTTGATTATCAATTGATTGTGCAAATTTATACATAAAAAGATATTTATCCGATTTATTAGTTGAATTTTGGGGTGTCTAAAACACCATATGAACAATAAGCAATCTAAGTGGTTTTATTTAGTGCTCCTTTCCATCATTTGGGGGAGTTCCTTTATTTTAATGAAAAAGGCTTTATTGGGCCTAAGTCCAATTCAATTAGGTGCGTTAAGAACCTTATTTGCTGGAATCTTTGTCATTGCAATAGGCTATAAGAGTATTGCTAAAATTCAAAAACATCAATGGAAATATGTGGCCATAAGCGCACTTTTAGGCACTTTTTTTCCAGCGTTTTTATTCGCCTATGCCATCACAGGAATTGATAGTTCGGTGGCGTCTATTTTAAACTCCCTAACCCCTTTTAACACCTTAATTGTGGGAGCAGTGGTCTTTGGTTTTTCTTTTAAAAACAAACAGCTCTACGGAATTTTAATTGGATTGATTGGTACAGTAACTCTAATCTTAAAAGGAGCAGAATTAAATCCAAATCAGAATTATTGGTTTTCAATCTTAGTTATTATTTCCTCTATTGGCTATGCGTTTAATGTTAATATTATTAAAAAGCATTTGTCTGAATTGAGCGCTTTAAGCATTACTGCTGGAAACTTTGTACTCTTAATAATCCCCGTTTTAGTAGTCTTGTTTTTTACTGGGTTTTTTAATACGTTTGAATATACGCCTACCACGGCTTCTGCCTTAGGCTATATCATTGTACTATCGGTTATTGGTACAGGTATTGCTAAAATTATTTTCAATAACTTAATACAGATATCCTCCCCAATTTTTTCAACATCGGTAACCTATTTAATTCCCATAGTTGCGATATTATGGGGGGTGTTTGATGGTGAAAAGCTGAGTGTTATTCAATTGTTAGCTGGGGGATTAATCCTTTTGGGAGTTTACCTAGCCAATAAAGCAAAATAAAAAAGCCGCGATAAACGCGGCTTTTTTTAAAGAGTCTATAGAAGACTTATTCGAAATCTTTATCTGTTACACCGTCATTAATTTTTACCTCAGTTAAAACAAAACTAAGATTCATAGGCCCGTTAGCTTGTTCTAATTTATGAGGAATTAAAACGCCGTTAACTGCTTTATAATCTGAGTAAAATGAGGGTACCTTAACATCACCTTGAGGTCCTTTAACCGTAGCTACGGTTTTTACTTTAAGGCCTGAAGTTACATCGTAAAATATTTCATTATTTCCCATAACAATCACATAGGCATTTTTACCCTCTAAAGGTTCAATTCTATCTAGTGTACCGTTTTTGTAAGCTAGGTCTTCAAAAGGCAATGATTGCGCTTTAGCATCTTCTAAAGCTTTTCCAGTCAATTCTTGCTTTCTTCCTTGTGCTTCAGAATATCCTTTTTCACCATTAAAAACAGTTTTCTGAAATACTTGTCCCATTACAGAGATTACAGTACTTTCTTTATTAGGTGCCGCACTTTTTCTTGTGAGCACTAATGGCGTTCCTTGAACAGTAGCATTGTATACCTGCATGATGGTGTTTACAGCACTCACTTTTTCGATTCCCCCAATAGCCTTAATATAAGTATCTACTACCCCAGCAGCAGTAAGTCCTTTTGGAATAGGAAGTGTTAATTCAGGTTTTTCGGTAGGGTTTCCGTACTTATCGAAGTACTTAATTACGTAGAGAGGATTCTTTTCTAGATTTGGAATTACATCTAATGCTTTTCCGGTTACAAAAATTCTCGCTTTATCTCCTCTAAAATATTTGATGGCCGCATTTTGAACATCGTCAATAGTCACCGCATTTATTTTTTCCAAATAGGTTTCATAGAAGTCCTCAGGAAGGTCGTAAATTTCTTTGTTTAATGCAAAGTTTGCTGCAGAAGCAGGGCGTTGTGCATTAATTACAAATCCACCAATATATTGCTCCTTAGCATCTTTAAGTTCTTGCTCAGTAACCTGCTTGTAACGTATGGTGTTAATTTCTTTCATCAATTCAACCACAGCGCTATCGGTAACTACATTTCTAACACTAGCAGTTGCGCTAAAAGTTCCTCCATAACGATTCTGCGATACATTCGAGTAAGATCCGTAGGTATAGCCTTTATCTTCACGTAAATTCATAAATAAACGCGCTGTAGCACCACCACCTAAAATCTGATTTGCTAATAAAGCAGGGAAGTAATCTTTGTCACCTAGTTTTAAATCAATGCTATTGATTACTGCAATTTCAGACTGCACTGCGTTAGGCATATCTACAAAGTTGATTTCAGTAGTCTCTAAATTTTTTGGTGTAGGAAGCGTAGCTGTTGGAATCGTCCCTTTTTCCCAATCTTTAAATAGCGACTTTACTAACTTTTTGGTTGCTTTTGGATTGATATCGCCAATAATAATAAGATACGCGTTATTTGGCTTGTAGTAGGTATTATAATACGATGTAACATCGTTTAAGGTAATTGCATTGACACTTTCTTTAGAGACATACTCACCATAAGGATGTTCTTTGCCATAGGTTAATAAACTTTCTACCCTTCTTGCTGCGCTGGTAACACTTTTTTCATTTTGCTTTAAATTGTCTAGCGTTACCTTTTGCTCTTTGTCGAATTCTTCTTGGGTGAATTGAGAATTTTTAACACCGTCTGCAAGTAGTCCGATAATCTCAGGAAAATAGCGAGATAATGAAGAAGCAAATCCTCCTCTGCTACTAAACGATACATTAGCTCCTAGGTAGTCTACACGTGCATTAAAATCGTCTTTTGTAATGGATGGCGTACCTCTTCCAAGCAAACTCCCCATCATGCTTCCTACACCTGCTTTATCGCCTTCGAGTACCGGCAGGTTGTCTATGGTAAGGTTAACAGATACTCGAGGTAATTTATGATTTTCAACCATGATTACGGTAAGGCCATTTTTTAAGACAAACTTTTCAGCTGCTCCTAAAACCACTTTTGGTGCAGGCCCTGGTTCTGGCATTTTAGAACGGTCTATTTGTGCGTTAACAGCAAAAGACACTGCTAAAAGTGCTACAATTGATACTAGTTTAGTTTTCATTTGATTCATGTCTTTACTGTTGTTTTTTATCTTTTTCTGGTAAGTAATCGAGTACTAATCGTTGATTAGGATTTAAGTACTTTTTAGCAACTGCTCTAATTTCTTCTCTGGTGATAGATCTAAAAATATCGATTTCAGTATTGATGAGATTGGTGTCGCCAAAAATTACATGAAACTGTGCTAATGAGCTGGCGATACCTTGAATACTAGAATTTGAGTTTACAAACCTGTTTTCGAACTGATTTTGTAGTTTTTGATAATCGTTTTCAGAAATTAACTCTTTTTGAATTTTCTCTAGCTCAACATCCATTTCTTGCAAGAGTGACTCAAGGGTATTGTCACCTTGTGGAAGTGCAAATAAGGCATAGGTTCCATAGTCTTCTTGACTAATATTAACGGCCTGTACAGCAAGGGCCATTTTTTTCTGATCCACCATTTTCTTGTATAATACAGAACTTCTTCCACCACTCAAATAGGTTGAAATCATGTCTAAAACCCTAGAATCTCTAGTGGTCATAGATGGTGTTCTGTAAGCTGCAATGATAGCAGGAGTTTGAATGTTAGGGTCGTATGCTGTTGCTAAAATGGTTTCTGTGATAGGATCTTCTTTTGGAAAGTTTCGTACAATATCTTCACCTCTTGGAATTGGTCCAAAGTAGTCTTGAATCATCTTTTTCACATTAGCTTTATTAATGTCTCCAGCAACCACTAAAGTTGCATTATTGGGCACATAAAACTTTTTGTTAAACGCTAAGAACTCTTCTAAGGTGGCAGCATCTAAATGCTCCATTTTTCCAATGGTGGTGCCTTTATAAGGATGTTTCTTAAAGATATTGAGCTTTACGTTTTCAAGTAAACGTGAGTAGGGTTGATTGTCTACGCGTAATCGCTTCTCTTCTTTAACCACCTCGTTTTGTGTATCAACACCCTCTTGTTTAATGATGGGGTGCAGTAAACGCTCTGATTCCATCCAAAGCCCAAGGGCTACCTTATTAGATGGGAATACTTCGTAATAGTAGGTTCTATCATCATTTGTGGTTGCATTATTGTTTCCACCATTAGACGATACAATCTTAAACCACTCTCCTTTAGCGATGTTTTCGGTACCCTCAAATAAAAGGTGCTCAAAAAAATGAGCCATACCAGTTCTGTCGGGTTGTTCATCTTTTGCTCCTACATGGTAGTACACCGAGGTAATAACCACTGGAGCCGAATTATCTTGATGCAAAATAACATGCATACCATTGTCTAAATCATATTCTTCAAACACTACTTTCTGAGCATGTGAAGAAAATGCCACTAGCAATAGTATGGCTAGGGGTAAAATACGTAATTTCATTTTCATTCGGTTTTAGTTTAATAGTTTTAATTGGACGCTATTCAACCGTGTTTGTTACACAAAACTTTGGCTAATTAGCTGCGCTTATCAAAAGTAAGCACTAAAAAATTGAATAACGAATCTGGCACTCGTGTTTTTAAAAAAACCTAACTATTTAATTTTTTGAGGAGTAGTTGTTTTATTCAATCAAAAAAATGTATATTTGCACCCGCATTTTCGTTAATGAAAGTGTAGAAACTAAACGCTAACAAAAAATAAACGTATGTACGCAATTGTAGAGATAGCAGGGCAACAGTTTAAAGTAGCAAAAGACCAAAAGGTTTATGTTCACCGTTTACAAGACGAAGAAGGTGCTAAAGTAACTTTCGATAAAGTAATGCTTGTAGAAGACGGAGGGAATGTAACTATTGGCGCCCCAGCTATAGAAGGAGCCGCAGTAACGGCTAAGGTACTTGGTCATCTTAAGGGTGATAAAGTAATCGTTTTTAAGAAAAAACGTAGAAAAGGTTACAAAAAGAAAAATGGACACCGTCAGTATTTAAGTGAAATACAAATTGAAAGTATTGCAACTTCTGGCGCAAAGAAAGCTACACCAGCTAAAAAAGCAGCTCCTGCAAAAGCAGCAGCTCCAAAAGCTGAAGTAAAAGAAGAAACAGTAGCGAGTAAAGATTACAGTTCTATGACTGTTGCCGAATTAAAAGCTGAAGCTAAAGCACAAGGTATCTCAGGATATACTTCGCTTAAGAAAGCAGAATTAATTGAAGCATTAACGAAATAACAAATTCAATTTTAAAACCATAGTATCATGGCACATAAAAAAGGAGTAGGTAGTTCTAAGAACGGTAGAGAATCAGAATCGAAACGACTTGGAGTTAAAATTTTTGGAGGACAAGCTGCAATTGCAGGAAACATTATTGTTCGTCAAAGAGGGACACAACACAACCCAGGAGAAAATGTATATATGGGGAAAGACCATACATTACATGCTAAAGTTGATGGAGTCGTAGCCTTCCAAAAGAAAAGAGATAATAAATCTTACGTTTCTATAGTACCTTTCGAGGCTTAAGAACTTAAGAACACAATTATATAAACTCCCAAACATGTTTGGGAGTTTTTTTATGCTCCTTTTTGTACATTTACCTCAATGAATATTTTCTATTCCATTGTTGTTATTCTGGCTTATCAAGGCATAAGAATATTGGCTGTTTTTAAGCCAAAACTCAAGCTATTCGTTACTGGCAGAAAGAAGATAGCGGCTGCCCTAGAGGTGTTACAGCCCAGCGATCGCGTCTTGTGGTTTCACACGTCATCATTAGGAGAGTTTGAACAAGCTCGTCCACTTATAGAACAACTCAAAAAAAGTGTACCCAACGCTAAAATAGTGGTTACCTTTTTTTCGCCTTCGGGATACGAAATCAGAAAAAACTACCCTCTTGCAGATGTAGTCTGTTATTTGCCTTTCGACACACCGAATCAAGTCCAAAAGTTTATTACCCAACTTCAGCCTAGTTTGGCAGTTTTTGTTAAGTATGATTTTTGGCCCAATCTTCTTAAGGCACTAAAACAACAGAAAATTCCTACCCTGCTCGTCTCAGGAATTTTTAGAAAAAATCAAGTCTTCTTTAAGCCTTGGGGAAGTTTTATGCGAACGTCATTAACTGCTTTTGAGCATTTTTTTGTGCAAGATGAAGCTTCAAAAGCCTTATTAGAACGGCACCAATTTACCAATGTAACTGTTTGTGGCGATACACGTTTTGATAGGGTTTATCAAATAACCCAAGAAGCACAACCCTTAGCTTTTGTAGCACGGTTTTGCAAAGAGAACTATACTATTGTAGCAGGTAGTACTTGGAAAGAAGATGAAGCCCTCTTAGTCTCGTATATCAACTCACATCTGGCTTCATATGAAAAGGTGATCATTGCACCACATACTATCAATGCTCAGCATATTAAAGTACTACAGGAATCCCTACAGAAAAAGAGTGTGCTCTACTCTGCGTACCACGAAAATGACGCTGAAGATTACCAAGTTTTAATCTTAGATACCATAGGAATATTAACTCAAGTGTATGCCTATGCAACTGTTGCTTATGTTGGTGGAGGGTTGGCAACAGGCTTGCATAATATCTTAGAGCCTGCTGCTTATGGAATCCCAGTAGTATTTGGAAACAAGAAATATCACAAGTTTAAAGAAGCAACAGATTTACTTGCCTTAAATGCTTGTGAAACGGTTGCAGATTCCGAGGATTTTTCTCGTATTTTTACAAGATTAAGAGCTTCTGAAGAAGAACGTACTAGACGAGGAACCCTTAGTAAAAATTATATTACAGCGCAGTTAGGCGCTACAAAAACCATAACGAACTATATTCAAAATACAATAGACACATGATTGATTTTATTTCACAGCCATGGCCATGGTATGTAGCAGGACCTCTTATTGCGGGAATCTTGTTTTTAATGAATTATTTCGGGAAAAACTTTGGGGTTTCTTCCAATTTAGAAACCTTTTGTACCCTTGGTGGAGCAGGAAAAGTATCAGACTATTTTAAAATTGATTTGAAGGAAAAACAATGGAGTTTGTTTTTTGTTTTGGGGATCATCTTGGGAGGTTTTGTGTCGAGTTACTTTTTAATGCCTTCTCAGGCCATAGACTTAAACCCAACAACAATTTCAGATCTAGCAAGCCTAGGTTTTGCTGATGCTGGGAGCAGCTATTTACCCGATGAAATTTTTGGAATAGCACAACTTACGTCGGTAAAAGGTCTAGCCATATTGTTAGGAGCTGGCTTATGTATTGGTTTCGGAGCACGTTATGCTGGAGGTTGTACTTCTGGTCATGCCATTACAGGATTAAGTAGTTTTCAATTGCCATCATTATTAGCCGTACTAGGTTTCTTTGCGGGTGGTTTAGTGATGACTTGGGTATTCATTCCATTACTTTTTTAAGATATGAAGCAGTTAAAATTTATAGTAGTAGGACTAGTATTCGGAATTATATTAAGTAAGTCTGAAGTGGTTTCATGGTATCGTATTTATGAAATGTTTAGATTTCAATCGATACATATGTATGGTATTATTGGTGGAGCAGTACTCATCAGTGCTATTTTTATGCAGCTCTTTAAAAAGGGCATTGTAAAAGACATGTACGGGCAACAAATACAGGTTAAACCTAAAGGAAAAGGATTCTATAGAACCTTAATTGGTGGAACAATTTTCGGATTGGGATGGGCACTGGCAGGCGCGTGTCCTGGACCTATGTTTGTGTTAATTGGACATAGAGTACTTCCTATTTTAGTAGTCATCTTAGGTGCAGTATTGGGAGCCTTTATTTACGGATTACTCAGTAAAAAACTTCCTCATTAAAACGCAATGGATAGCAGGTTAATAGACAGCTTTGGCAGACAAATGGACTATGTACGATTGGCGGTTACCGATCGTTGTAATCTCCGTTGTCAATACTGTATGCCTGCTCATGGAATCGATATTGTACCGAGAAAAGAGTTACTTACTTTTAAAGAAATGTATCGGGTTATTCGTGTACTCACAGAGTTAGGCGTTCGTAAAGTTAGACTCACAGGAGGTGAACCTTTTGTTCGAAAAGACTTTATGGGGTTTTTAGAAATGCTTTCGTATAACGATTTACTGGAAGACATTAATATTACTACAAACGGAGCGCTTATTGGTCAGCATATCGAGACCCTTGAAAAGATGGAGAAGGTTAAAAACATTAATTTAAGTATTGATAGTTTAGACCCTAGATCCTTTTTTGAAATTACCCGTAGAGATGTCTTCGATGAGGTATACAACACCTTGCTGTTATTAGAAAAAAGCAGTCTAAACCTCAAGTTAAATATCGTAGTACAATCGGGAAGTAATACCCATGAAATCAACGATTTTGTAGCGCTCACCAAAGAAAAAGATATTGCCGTTCGCTTTATCGAAGAGATGCCATTTAACGGCAAAGGACAGCGAGCCATGGAAGAAAACTGGAATTACACCAGAATTCTCAATGAGATGAAAAGTCAATATAAGTTAGACCCAATATTGGGAGAAGTGTCTTCCACCTCTCGTAATTTTTCAATTCAAGGACATCGAGGAACTGTAGGAATTATCCCTGCATTTACAAGAACCATATGTAGCGATTGTAACCGAATTAGAATAACGTCTACAGGAACATTTAAAAACTGTTTGTTTGATGATGGTGTTTTTAATGTTCGCGACTTTTTAAGAAATGGAGCGAGTAACGACGATTTAAAAGCCTTGTTTTTATCGCTAGTAAAAGAGAAACCCGAAAATGGTTTTGTTGCTGAAGCTAACAGAACTCAAGGAAATGTTTCTGAGAGTATGTCTACCATCGGAGGGTAAAACTAAAAGCAAACTGTTGTGATTTCAGTACAAGAAGCCTTAGCGATTATTGCAAACCATGTACAAGATTATGGTACAGAAGAGGTGTCTTTTATCGAAGCCACAGGAAGAATTTTAAAAGAAGATATTAAGGCAGATCGAGACTTTCCACCCTTTAATAGGGTCGCTATGGATGGTATCGCGATTCACTATTCTGCCTTCGATAAAGGAATACGAAATTACCCCATAGAAAATATACAAGCAGCCGGATCAAAACAACTACAGTTACAAGATCCTGAACACTGTATAGAGGTAATGACAGGTGCAGTATTACCCGAGGGTACAGATACCGTTATTCCTTATGAAATGATTCGTATTGAAGATCAAATAGCTCATATTACTATAGATGAGATCACTGCTTTTCAGAATATTCATCATCAGGGTAAAGATCGACATCTAGGCGATGTACTCATTAAATCAGACACACGTATTGGACCCGCAGAAATTGGGGTTATAGCCACAGTAGGCAAAGCAAAACTTCAGGTTGCTAAACCACCCAAAGTACTTATTTTATCTACAGGAGATGAACTTGTTGAAGTAGAAGAAACGCCCTTGACCTATCAGATACGAAGAAGTAATTCGTTTAGTTTGCAAAGCCTTTTAGAACAGATTGGTATTGCTACTGAAACAGTACATATTAGAGACGATAAACCTAGCTTAAAAGCAAAAATATCACGCTTTTTAACGAGTTACGATGTGTTAATTTGTAGTGGCGCAGTGAGTAAAGGTAAATACGATTTTTTACCTGAAGTATTTGATGAATTAGGGGTGCAAAAAGCCTTTCACAAAGTAGCACAGCGGCCAGGAAAACCATTTTGGTTTGGATACTCAGCCTTTTCTCATGAAGTGAACCCTTCAAAACCTAAACAAAAGCAAGACACCTTAGTGTTTGCTTTCCCAGGAAATCCAGTATCTACGTATGTAAATTGTTTGGTGTATTTTTATCCTTGGTATGCTGCAAGTGTTGGTCTAGCGGTAAAAGAAGAAACGGTTATTTTAGGAGAAGACATTAATTTTCAACCCCATTTAACCTATTTTTTACAGGTAAGTATTGTGGTTAAATACGGACATTTGGTAGCCTACCCAATTCAAGGAAATGGTTCTGGAGACTTGGCAAGTTTGGTACAAGCCGATGGGTTTATTCAACTGCCCAAAGAACAAACAAAGTTTAAAAAGGGAGAATCTTTTCTGCTACTAAGGTATCGCAATTAATCTGTCAGTTCGAGTTGAGGCAACGTTGAAGTGCT
Organism: Flavobacteriaceae bacterium; assembly: GCA_965659555.1. Lineage (GTDB taxonomy): Bacteria > Bacteroidota > Bacteroidia > Flavobacteriales > Flavobacteriaceae > Polaribacter. The sequence goes on along the minus strand of CBFHVY010000003.1, from coordinate 19,049 downwards.
TATACTGAGCTTGATGAAGAAGTATCGACAACTAATGATGTAAGGCTACTTAAAGACACTTATACCTAAACGAGGAGACCCCAAATGTGAGTTTTTATGCAGAATTTACAAATGTTGAGATAGCCATTGAAACAGAGAAACAAATTAGGAACTGCTCAAGCGTTAAAAAAGAGGCTTTGATAAATGGTGAATTTGAAAAACTACCTAACTTAGCTAAAAAAGAAATGTAAACATTAAAGAGTCTACAATGAGTAACTTTTCACATATAGATAAAAAAGGGCAACCCAAAATGGTAGATGTTTCTAACAAACATGTTAGTAAACGAACGGCTATTGCAAAGGCAACGATGTTTTTAGGATCAGAAGTGATTTCGAATTTCACCAATGAGGAACTGATCACCAAAAAAGGGCCTGTTTTTCAAACGGCCATTATTGCAGGAATACAAGGCGTTAAAAAAACAGCAGAACTCATTCCCATGTGTCATCCTTTACTCATTCAAGGAATTACAGTTGATATTACAATACGAGACGCCGAACATATTGAAGTATTGTGTAAGGTAACCATCGAAGGAAAGACCGGAGTAGAAATGGAGGCCTTAACAGGAGCCAGTACAGCCTGTTTAACGGTGTATGATATGTGTAAAAGCATATCGCAAAAGATGATGATTAAAGAGTTGAAACTTGTGGAAAAAACAGGAGGAAAATCAGATATTAAAAATGACTAAACATCAAAAACACACCAATTTAGTTCGACGAAAACACGGTACTTATGCGCCTAACGAAGTGGCTATTTTGGGGGCGCCCTGTGGCACTATTTCCGACCTCGTACATCGTGTTTCCAAAAAATTAAGTCACTATAAGTTGGCATATTTTGATGCTTCGCATGCCGTTGATGTGCACCCAAATAGACTTTCAGCATTTACCTTTCATCATGAGGGAAACCTTGAAATCTCTACCACAGGACCTGTAAACGAATATGTGCAACGAATTCAGTTTTCGCCATTTGATTTGGTGTTTATTAATGGGAATCATTACCCTGGAGCAGCTCAGATTGTGTTTTTAGACCACGAAAAAGAAGCTTCTATAACTAAGCGAATCCACCAGCTTTCAGAAATTCACTTCTTTATTCAGCGAACTAAAGGATTGGCTCCTTTCCCATCGATACAAGAGGCTTTCCCCAATTGGAGCTCAATTCCAATTTATGGAATCGATGAGATTGAAAAGATAACAAGTCATATCGCAAAGTTGATTAAACAACAACAAGCTCCCCTTAAAGGCTTAGTGCTTACAGGAGGGAAAAGTACACGTATGGGGGTAGATAAATCTACTTTAGAGTATTATGGTAAACCTCAAAAAGAAGTGGTACATACCATGCTCAAGAATCAAGGACTTGATACGTTTTTTTCTGTTCGAGAAGGTGCTGGAAATGCCAATGAAATTGTAGATGTGTTTTTAAACCTAGGCCCTTTTGGAGGTATTTGTTCTGCTTTTCAAAAAGATCCAAACGCCGCATGGTTGGTTTTAGCTACAGACCTACCTTTTGTAAATGAAACTATAATTGCTAAATTAATAGCACGCAGAAATCCGGCTAAAGTAGCTACAGCGATCCTAGGAAAGGGGAAGCCATTTCCCGAACCATTGATTGCGATTTACGAGCCAAAAGCCTATCCTATTTTACTGCAGTTTTTAGCTCAAGGCTATTCTTGTCCAAGAAAGATGTTGATCAATTCAGATGTTGAATTAGTTGAAGTAGACGATGAATGGATTCGTAATATAAATACTCCAGAAGAGTTTAACGCTGCAAAGGAGGAAATAGATCGAAAGGTCACATAGTTAGTAATGGAAGAGTCGAAACAACAGCATTTTAAACGTCAGATTACCCTAGCAGAGATAGGCGAAAAAGGGCAACAAAAAATACTCGATGCCAAGGTATTGGTCATCGGATGTGGCGGATTAGGAAGTCCCATAGCTGTTGCACTCGCTGCAAGTGGTGTGGGTACACTTCACCTCATAGACTTTGATACCATTGAGCAAAGTAACTTGCATCGGCAAACCTATTTTACCCTGTCATCTATTGGACAATCTAAAGCTGAAACCTTAGCTCGTTATCTTCACAAAATAGCTCCATTTACTCAAGTGACTTATCAAACGGAGGCGGTGAGCAAAGAGAATGTACTTTCTTGTATTGGCCCATATGATGTGATTGTGGAAGGGACCGATAGTTTACCTACTAAGTATCTTGTAAATGACGCTTGTGTACTTACTGGAAAACCGCTTGTTTACGGTTCGCTGTTTAAGTTTGATGGTTATGTATCAACATTTAATATTCTAGAAGAGCATGGAGGATACAGTGCTAATTTACGCGATGCATTTGCTGAAATGGCAACCGATATACCTACCTGTGAAGAGGCAGGAACACTTAACCCTATTGTGGGTATGATTGCGATGTTGCAAGTTAATGAAGTCCTCAAGATGATTACCGGAACAGGAACGCTTTTACGGAATCAACTTTTAATTTATAATGCACTTCAAAACACTCAAATTAAAATGAAGTTGCAGTCCCAGTATTCAAAAAAAGAGATTACTGCTATTTTTGAGCGTGAAACTTATTTTGATCCAGCCTGTACTATTCAACGAGTTGAATGGTGTATTTCTGTTGCAGCCTTGAGGGAAAAATTAGCCAATGAGCATGAAGCTCAAAAGTTAGAAATTATTGCTGTGCTTCCCGATTTAGATGTGCCCTTTGGAGTACATCGCACCATTCCTATTCAAGAATTAGTACCCGAAGAAATTTCTTTAGATACAGCAAAAACCTATGTGATGGTCTGTAGGAGAGGAAATACAAGTTACCAAGCTACAGCTCTTCTTAAAGCACAGTATCCTGAGATGACCATCTTCAGTTTATCGGGAGGAATTACTGAATATATATAGTTTAGGTAGTAGGATTAAGGGTGTGCATTTACCCAAACCTCACCATCGGAGAAGTGCTCTTTTTTCCAAATGGGCACAGTTTCTTTTAAGGTATCAATGGCATACTGGCAAGCGTCGAAAGCCGCTTTTCTATGTGGTGCTCCTACCGAAATAATTACAGGAACATCTCCTATTTGGAGTATGCCTTCAGCATGATGAATGGCTATTTTTTTAATCTCAAATTTCGTAAGAGCCTCATCAGCAATCTTCTGCATTTCTTTAAGCGCCATAGGCTTGTAAGTAGAAAAATCGAGTTGGGTAACCGTTTTGTTTTGAGTACTGTTTCTAACAGTGCCTACAAACAAGGCAATGCCACCACAATCGGGAGCATTGACAAACTGATAACAGGTTTGCAGGTCGAGTATTTCGGAGGTTATTTTTATGGAGCTATGACTCATAAGAACAAAAATAGGAAAAGAAACCCGTATCTTTGCACCGTTGATAAAACTAGATATAACACCCTATGAAAACCGTTTTTAGAATCGTTAGTTTTTTAGAAGGACTCTCTTATTTACTCTTGCTTTTTATTGCAGTACCCATTAAATATTGGATGCATGATCCTCAATATGTAAAACTGCTAGGCATGCCACATGGACTACTTTTTGTTGCCTACATCGCGTTAGCATATCTACTTAAATCAGACCTGAAGTGGAGCACTAAAGATTTTGGAGCGGTATTGCTTGCTTCTATCATTCCTTTTGGAACTTTTTATGTAGACAAAAAATATCTAAGAGCGTAGCAAATGCTACCCACCGCTTACTGGTGGAATAATTGCCACAACATCCCCCTCTTTTAAGGGTTCTGCATCTTTAGCATACGACTCATTTAGCGCAATAGCATAGGTGTTTAGGTGAACAACTTGAGGATAGCTTTCTTGAAATTGCTTTTTAAAATCACCTACAGTAGCACCTTGGTTTAGCTCAAATTCTAACGAAGCACTGTTGATAAGGTCTGCGCAAATACCAAAAAGTAATACCGATAGTTTCATAAGCATAAAAGTACAAAATCAATCAAACATACGAATACTAAACAGCAAGCCATTTCTTGAGTTTCCATGGTATTGCGATTGCACATAATCTACACGTAAAAAACGCCATTTTCCAAAGCCAAGATTGTCTAAGCCTACAGAAAATTCAGAGTAGGGGACCTTATCCGAAAACAATCGTTTGGCTCCAACAACCAAATGATAATCCAATTGTTTAATCAATGGGATTTTTCTCAAAAACGAACCTTTAAATTGATGCGAAAGATGCACTTCAGCCTGCTTGTCGTTGGTGGCAAACTGATAATAATCTAACAATCCAAAAGAGTTCATAAAAGGTTGAGAAACAATTTGTACTTGATTTCCATTGGGGTGGATATAATCCATAAATGCGATATCTTTTTTCTTTAAAAAGATTCCCGATTTTATGTGGTATTCGAAGTCGCCACTATTTCCTAAGGCAATTTCCTGGCGAATTCTGGTAACAAGTAAATCTGAGTTGAGGTTTGCGTTTTGAGCCCCAAAGTTTTTTCGATATCCGAGATATACCGATGGATATCTAGTATTTCCAATATTGATTTTACTATTCGGATACGATAAATATTTTTGTCCAAAAACAATAGAGGTTCCTAAAGTTAAAGACCCAATTTTATGAGCATCAAATGGCGCTGAGGTATCGGTATAGTCTAAAGGGTTATTGGTTTTAGAAGGATAATCTTTGGGGTAAAAAGTAAAATCGGTGGTATTGAATAGAGGTCGTCTGTCTAGGTAACTCAGTCCAACATTTAAACGAATACCATTGCTTATTTCTTCATTGTAGTTCACGTTTGCAAACCATTGTTCGTACAATTTCATATAGTTTTTCTTACGGACAAGCGTGTGGTATGTGTTAGAAAATGTTGAAATAGGATTGGCATTGTTAAACTGCAAAACTTGATTACCCAGCGAAATATTAAGTCGAGGCCTGTTGGTATTATTCCATTTTTTAGAATAATAGAGTACAGGTCTAATGGTATGATCGGAAACCCCATAACTAATTCTAGTACCTAATTGGAACCATTTACCTGTATCGTTGAGGCGTTTAAAATACGATAGTCCAGTACTCATATTCCACCCTTGAACGGTATTGAATGCAAGCGAAGAAAGCGGTGCAGTATAATTTATAGACCATTTTTCAAAAGAATTGGCATAGCGATATCCCAATAACGGAGCCGCCAATTTAAATCGGTTATTGGTGGCATCAACAGAATCTAAATAAGGCTTTGAGTTGCGTTCTTCACGAATACGTTCTTTAACAATATAATCTTTTTGTTCTTCTCTAGTTAAGGGAACGGGTCTAAGTTTTTCCCAAAAAACACTGTCTTTTTTTGTGGCTTCCTCAGCAAAGCGCAAGACCTCTTTCGAAAAGGTGTTTCCCCCAAAATTAGGAGTGAAATTATAGTTTGCATAGGCCGCTGTAAATCGACCATCTACGTTAAATCCGAAAAAACCAAACTTAAAATCTACTGCTTGTGAGATTAACACCCATGCGTTGTTGTTTTCAGAAAAATTATAGTCTTGTTTAAAATGAATAAAGTCAATAATAGGAATGCCAACCTGTTTTCCTGTGGCTGTAAGGTCAACCCCATACAGGGCCCATTGGTCTTCAGCAATATAGATAAAGCCAGAGAACGCTCGGTCTGTACTGTTTTTAGGCGTTACCTTAATTTTTGAAATGAGTTTGTTTTCTTGGGTGTAAAACGACCCTTCGAGATCAAAGGAATAATACCTAAATGCGGCATCTGAAATAGGGGATACCAAATCGTTATTGGTGACTCGAACTAAATTATCGTAAAAATTAAAATTAGCTTCCTCAGCTCTGTTAAAACTTATACCATTGTTTTCGCCACTAACCTTTGAGGCAAGAATATATTCTTTAAAGTTTTTAGGGGTTTTTTGATAGCTGATTTCTGAAACTGTTTCCGATAAATAAATAATACCAGTTCGTGTAGAGTCTAAGCCACCCCCTAAATCACCAAGTTTTTGACCCAGTATTTTTTCAGGAGCATTCAGAACCTTAAACATCCCTCTAGAGTAAAAATTAGCGGTGTATGCTCCTAGTTTATCGGTGTTTTTCTCTTTATTGGCAATCACATTTCTAATAATACCATTGGCTGGGTTTTCTGTAGTGTTAATACGTACTTCATTCAATTGAATTTCTTGCTCTTCTAAAGCAACATCTAGTACAAAAGGAAAGGCATCTACAGTAATGGTTTTCTTTAAAGTTTTGAATCCTAAAAACTGAAAGACCACTGTGTGGTCTCCTTTAGTTTGAAGTGCTAACTCATATTCCCCAGCATTATTAGTGGTAGTACCGGTTACCGTTTTGTCTAAATACACATTTACAAAAGGAAGCGGGTTGCCTTTAGCATCGCTTACAGTTCCTTTGAGTTGAGCAGATATTTGAAGGGTAAAAAGTACAATGAGGAGGAATAAAATCTTTTTCATGGTATTTGTTAGTTGATCATACAAACATAATATTTAGAGGCTTTTAATACAGTAAAATTTTGTTAAACTCCCCTAAAAGATAAAATTAGTCGCTGTTCATATGACGAAATACATTGCATTCTCTTACATTTAGAAACGCTAATAAGCGGATTTGAATGCATACTCTTCAAGAACAACATACTAGATTTATTAAGGCAGAAGCACAACGTTTGGGCTTTTTGTCGTGTGGTATAGCCGAAGCACAATTTTTAGAACAGGAGGCCCCTCGATTAGAGTCTTGGTTAGCCAACGGATTTCATGGCGAAATGCACTATATGGAAAATCATTTTGATAAGCGATTAGATCCAAGACTATTGGTTGAAGGGGCGAAATCTGTGATATCGTTAAGTTATAATTACTTCCCAGCACAACATCAACATGAGGAAGGATACAAGCTTTCAAAATATGCTTATGGAGAAGATTATCACCATGTTATAAAAGACAAACTAAATGCTTTTTTAACGGCTATTAGAGATGAAATAGGTGCTGTAGAAGGGAGGGCATTTGTAGATTCGGCTCCCGTTTTAGAGCGAGCCTGGGCAGAACGTGCCGGCTTAGGATGGAATGGTAAACATAGCCTACTCATTCAAAAACAACAAGGTTCCTTTTTCTTTTTAGCGGAGTTAATTATTGACTTACCCTTGGTATATGATACTCCTTTTACGACCAATCATTGTGGTGAATGCACGAAATGTATAGATGCCTGTCCAACCCAAGCGATATTACCCAACAACACCGTAGACGGTAGTAAATGTATTTCGTATGCAACCATTGAACTGAAAGACAATATCCCTACAAGCTTTAAAAATCAAATGGAAGATTGGATGTTTGGCTGCGACATTTGTCAAGATGTTTGTCCGTGGAATCGATTTTCAAAAGCCCACAGTGAACCCTTATTTGAACCTCAGCAAACCCTTCTTGAGATGAACAAACGTGATTGGGAAGAGCTCACCGAAGAAACCTTTAGAAAGGTCTTTAAAAAGTCTGCAGTAAAACGTACAAAATATTCAGGTTTAACAAGGAATATTCGCTTTTTAAAAGATTCGAATTAGAGTCTGTAACTTTCTTTGAAAAAGTTATATTTGTACGAACACTACAAACAACGAATACATGAGCGATTCAAGAAAAAGACGAGAAGCTTTACTATATCACGCAAAACCACATCCGGGAAAAATTAAAGTAGTTCCCACAAAAAAATACGCCACACAACACGATCTATCTTTAGCCTATTCTCCAGGAGTTGCCGAACCCTGTTTAGAGATTGCAAAAGACCGAAACAATGTTTATAAATATACTGCCAAAGGAAACCTCGTTGCGGTAATTACAAACGGTACCGCAGTGTTAGGTCTGGGTGATATTGGTCCGGAAGCCTCAAAACCGGTAATGGAAGGGAAAGCCTTACTGTTTAAGATTTTTGCTGATATTGATGTATTTGATATTGAAATCGATGCAACCGATGTAGATAAATTTGTAGAAACAGTAAAGGCCATCGCGCCCACATTTGGAGGGATTAACCTTGAAGATATTAAAGCCCCTGAAGCTTTTGAAATTGAACGACGCTTAAAAGAGGAGCTAAACATTCCAGTGATGCACGATGATCAGCATGGAACAGCCATCATTTCTGCAGCCGCCTTAAAAAACGCGATAGAACTCACCGAGAAGGAATTTTCAAAAGTGAAAATAGTGGTTAATGGAGCAGGAGCAGCAGCCATTTCGTGTACTAAATTATACTTATTACTCGGTGCTAAGAAAGAAAACATCATCATGTGCGATAGCAAAGGGGTGATACGAAATGACCGAGAAAATTTAAACGCGCAGAAGAGAGAATTTGCAACCGATAGCGATATTTATACATTAGAAGAAGCAATGCATAATGCCGATGTATTTATTGGACTATCAACCGGAAATGTAGTAACTCCTGAGATGTTACTTTCTATGGCAAAAAATCCAATTGTTTTTGCCATGGCAAACCCAGAGCCCGAAATATCATACGATAAAGCGATAGCAACAAGAGAAGATATTATTATGGCTACAGGAAGATCAGACCATCCTAACCAAGTGAATAATGTCCTCGGATTTCCGTTCATCTTTAGAGGAGCCCTTGATGTAAGAGCAACCAAAATTAACGAAGAAATGAAAATGGCAGCGGTCTTAGCCTTAGCAGATTTAGCTAAAAAGTCGGTGCCCGAGCAAGTTAATATAGTATACGATGAGATAAGTCTCTCTTTTGGTAGAGAGTATATTATTCCGAAACCATTTGACCCAAGACTTATTTACGAAATCCCACCAGCGATTGCTAAAGCAGCGATGGATTCTGGAGTAGCGCAAGAGCCTATTGTAGATTGGGAAGCGTATAGAGAAGCCCTTATGGATCGATCGGGATCTGGTAGTAAAGAAGTCCGATTACTACATAACCGTGCAAAACGTAATCCGAAAAGTGTGGTTTTTGCAGAAGCAGATCAAATAGATGTATTAAAAGCGGCTCAACGAGTTCATGAAGAAAAAATTGGCCATCCAATTTTATTGGGAAGAAAAGAAGTGATTCTTGAACTCAAAGAAGAATTAGGGTTTACAGCAGATGTACCTATTATAGACCCCAAGACCGATGAGGAAACCGAACGAAGAAATCGATTTGCACATACCTACTGGCAATCGAGACAACGAAAAGGAGTGTCGCTTTTACAAGCACAAAAGTTAATGCGAGAGCGTAATTACTTTGCAGCGATGATGGTAAATGAGGGTGAAGCTCATGCTTTAATCTCAGGGTATTCTAGACCCTATCCTTCGGTAGTAAAACCACTGATAGAACTGATTGGTAAAGCCAAAGGAGTTAGTCGAATAGCGGCAACCAACTTAATGTTAACCAAGCAAGGACCAATGTTTTTAGCAGATACCACCATCAATATCAATCCGTCTGCAAAAGACTTGGCAAAAATCTCACAGATGACGTATCAAATTGCAAAGATGTTTGGAATGAAACCTAGTATTGCAATGTTGTCATTCTCAAACTTTGGGTCTTCTAACTCAGAAAGTTCTTTAAAAATTAGAGAAGCAGTCTCTTATATTCATAGAAATTTCCCTAATGTTCCTGTAGATGGAGAGATTCAAGCAGACTTTGCTTTGAACCCCGAAATGCTTGCAAAAGAATTTCCTTTCTCAAAATTAAACGGAAAGAAGGTTAATGTGTTAATTTTTCCTAACTTGGAATCGGCGAATATTACCTATAAGTTGTTAAAGCAAGTAGATGAAGCAGAGTCTATAGGCCCAATTATTTTAGGACTTAAAAAGCCTGCCCATGTTTTACAACTCGGAGCAAGTGTTGATGAAATAGTAAACATGACCGCTGTAGCTGTGGTAGACGCACAGCAAAAGGAAAAACTCTCTTAAAGAGAAACACATTTATGATTACACAAATTAGCGGAAGATTACTAGAAAAAAACCCTACCCATGTGGTCGTGGATTGTTCTGGAGTTGGATATTTATTACACATCTCTTTGCAAACCTATTCTAGTCTCCCAGATGATGAAGCAGTTCGATTATATACCCATCTTTCTATACGTGAAGATGCACATACCTTATTCGGGTTTTCAAGTAAAGTAGAGCGTGAGGTTTTTAAGCTATTAATTTCAGTTTCTGGGGTTGGGCCAAGTATCGCAAGAACAATGCTTTCGTCGATGTCTTCGGAAGAAGTTCAACAGGCAATAGCGTCTGATAATGTTGGCTTAATACAATCTGTAAAAGGTATTGGCGCCAAGACAGCGCAGCGTGTTATTGTTGATTTAAAGGATAAAATATTAAAAACATTCGAACTCACTGAAGTTTCTACAGTGCATAACAATACAAGCAAAGAAGAAGCGTTATCTGCTTTAGAAGTTTTAGGGTTTCAGCGAAAGCAATCCGAAAAAGTTATTGCCTCTATAGTAAAAGAATCCCCTGACGCTACTGTAGAGTTGCTGATAAAAAAAGCGCTTAAGAACTTATAATCAATTGAACAAACAACTGAAATATCTTTTGGTAACGGCTTTGCTTAGCTTTATGTTAAGTCATCGGGCTTCTGCGCAAACAGACTCTACTGCAGTCAAACAAGACTCTATTACATTAAAATACAATTTTAAATACAACCAAAATGGTGGGTTGTTTTTAAAAGACCCTGCCAATTTGGTGGTAGAATTCGACAAGACGCTCAATCGCTATATTTTTTATGAACGTATCGGAACGTCGCTTGTGAGGCTTCCTGTTTTTATGACTCCTCAAGAATATGCTAAATATCGTCTGGAGCAAGATATGCGAGCGTATTTTAAATCTAAAATTAGCGCTACAAATAGTAAAAAGAAAGGCGCTAAAGATGCTCAAAAAAACTTATTGCCTACCTACTATGTAAATTCCGACTTTTTTACGTCCATTTTTGGTAGTAATAAAGTAGAGATTACCCCCACAGGAAACCTAAACTTAAAGCTTGGATTTATCTATCAAAACACCGAGAATCCACAGTTATCACAACAGAATAGAAGTAGCTTTACTTTTGACTTCGATCAGCAAATTAACGCGAGTATTCAAGCAAAAATAGGAGAGCGTTTATCGTTAACCGCAAACTATGATACTCAGGCTACTTTTGATTTTCAGAATCTTATTAAACTAGAATACACGCCTACCGAAGATGATATTCTTCAAGGAATCGAAGCGGGAAATGTAACCATGCCTATTTCCAATTCCTTAATTAATGGATCGCAGAGTTTGTTTGGAATTAAAACCAAACTACAGTTTGGTAAAACGAATGTGACGGCTGTTTTTTCACAACAAAATTCAGAAAGTAAAACCGTTACTGCTCAAGCAGGATCTTCCATTCAACCCTTTGAACTCTTAGCTACAGATTACGATAACGACCGACATTTTTTCTTAGCGCAATACTTTAGAAGTAATTATGCCAATGCATTGCGTAATTATCCACTAGTAAGTAGCCCGATTAACATTACCCGAATAGAGGTTTGGATAACGAACCGAAATGCAACTACCGATGATTTTAGAAGTATTGTAGCGCTTGCAGATATTGGAGAGTCCGAAAATGGAGTGTTAGTGAATACGGGTGTGCTTCCAACAGCACCACCTACAGTAAATGGACAAAATATTCCATCGAACCAAGCCAATACGATAGCGAGTTTACTTACTCCAACAGGAGGGATTAGAGATATTTCTACGGTAGATAACACCTTGCAAGTAAGTTTTAACATGCAACAAGGAACAGATTATAGCTTACTGCAAAATGCTAGAAAATTAAAAGCAAATGAATATACGCTACACCCTCAGTTAGGGTTTATCTCTCTCAACAGACGATTAAATGATGGAGAAGTTCTGGCGGTTGCTTATGAATATACTGTGGTTGGAAGTTCCCAAACCTCATTTAAAGTTGGGGAATTTTCAAACGATGGAATTACTGCGCCTTCCAATTTGGCTGTAAAATTATTACGAAGTGAAATACTCAATACCAAACGAACAGTAAACGGGGTAGAAGAGGCTTTTCCAACTTGGAATTTAATGATGAAAAACGTCTATGCCTTAGGAGCTTTTCCGTTACAACAAGATGGATTTCGATTTGAAGTTCAATATCGTGACGACCAAACCGGTATTGCATCGAATACCCTCCAAAACGCACAAACGGCCGGGATTTCTACTAGACCATTATTACAAGTGTTAAACCTCGACAGGTTAGACCAAAGTCAGTTTCAAAATAGTGATGGGTTTTTCGATTATGTAGAAGGCGTAACCGTAAACTCTTCAAAAGGATATATCATTTTTCCAAGTCCAGAACCTTTTGGTGAAAACTTAGAAGCCACCTTAACCAATCCTTCAGACGCAAATTTTGTGTTTAATGAATTGTATTTAGACACTAAAATTAACATCAAAAACAACTTTCAAAATAAAGACAAGTTCTTCTTAAAAGGATACTTTAAATCCGAAAACAGCAGTGGTATTCCTTTAGGAGCCTTTAATGTTCCACGAGGGTCTGTTCGAGTTACCGCTGGAGGAAGACAACTTGTTGAAGGGGTTGATTTTGTGGTAGACTATCAATTAGGGCGAGTTCAAATTATTGATCCAGGATTACAATCTTCGGGTACGCCTATTCAAGTGTCTACAGAAAACAATTCGGTGTTCAATCAACAGCGAAAAACGTTTATGGGAATAGATGTAGAGCATCGATTTTCTGAGGATTTTATTATTGGAGGAACCGTACTAAATGTTAATGAACGTCCCTTAACTCCTAAAGTAAATTTTGGTCAAGAACCAATTAACAATACCATTTTTGGATTTAACCTCGATTATACTACAGAAGTGCCTTTGTTTACAAAATGGGCAAATAAGTTACCTTTTGTTGATACCGATGTAGCTTCTAACTTATCGATACGTGCCGACATGGCCTATCTTGTGCCAGGTTCTCCAAAAGGAATTGATGTTACTGGGCAAGCTACCTCCTATATTGACGATTTTGAAGCGTCTCAAATTCCGATTAGTTTATTAACACCACTAGATTGGTTTACCGCAAGTACGCCAAGATATTTTAATGGATTTAACGGTGATAGTGATCAGCTAAATTACAATTATGGAAGAGCACGTTTGTCGTGGTATAATATTGATCAGCTGTTTTATGGTGCTGGAGACACTCCAGGAAATATTAATGCCGATGAGCTTTCTAGAGCAGAAACACGTCAGATTAATTATATAGAACTATTCCCAAATCAAGAATTAGATGTTACACAAAATGCTTTGGTACGAACCTTAGATTTAGCCTTTTTCCCTAACGAACGAGGTCCGTATAACTTTGATACTTCGAATGTAAATGCCAACGGAAACTTTACCAACCCTGAAGCTCGTTGGGGAGGTATTATGCGTGCCTTAACCACGAATAACTTCGATCAGGCCAACGTTGAATACATTCAGTTTTGGGTAATGGATCCGTATCAAAACTATTCGATTACTCCTGAAGAGGGCTTACCAAACGGAATTAACCCACAAGACCCTCAAAATCAAATTGGAGACTTATATTTTAACCTAGGAAACATTTCAGAAGACATCTTAAAAGACAACCGTAAGATGTATGAAAATGGATTGCCAGATACTGGATTAAAAACAGGAAGTAATATCAACAGCACTTTGTGGGGTGATGTACCTCTAGCACAATCTATTTTATATGCGTTTGATGAAACCGATGCAGCGCGTCTCAATCAAGATTTAGGTTTAGACGGATTAACAGATGAGGAAGAGCGAATTAAATTTCCGCAATTAGCGAACCTTGCAGATCCTGCTTCCGATAATTTCAGGTTTTTTAGAGGGGCTGAATTTGATGCTGCAGATGCATCTATTATTTCTAGATATAAGTTTTTTAACAATACCCAAGGAAACTCTCCTACGATTAACCAGTCGAGAGAGCCTTATCCGACCTCTGCAACTACCTATCCAGACATCGAAGATATTAACAGAGATCAAACCATGAACACCGTGGAGAGCTATTATGAATATAAAGTCTCTATGAATAGAAATGATTTGGTGGTTGGACAAAATAATATTGTAGACGAAAAGGAAACTGAAGTTACACTTTCTAATGGATCTACACAACGAACCAAGTGGTATCAATTTAGAATACCTATTAGAAGCGGAACACCGATTAACGGAATCTCGGACTTTAACAGTATCCGTTTTATTCGAATGTTCTTAACCAACTTTAAAATGCCAGTTGTCTTGCGTTTTGGAGAGTTAGACCTCGTTCGTGGCGATTGGAGACGGTACACAAGAACCCTAGATCCAGCCATTACTCCAGACGCTCCTCTAACACAGACAGAACTTAATGCTTTTGAAGTTGGAGTGGTAAATATTGAGCAAAACGAAGGACGATATGTGCTTCCTCCTGGCATTGTAAGAGAGCGTTTACAAGGAACCTCTACGGTACAGCAGCAAAACGAACAATCGGTAGCTTTAAAAGTCACCAACTTGCCTCCAAATAAAATCCGTGCAGTATATAAAAACATTACCATCGACCTCCGTAGATATAAGCAGTTAAAAATGTTTATGCATGCAGAACCTCAATTGATAGGCGGAGTTAATGACGATGAATTGGTGTCTATAATTCGTTTAGGAACCGATTTAAATGACAACTATTACCAAATAGAATTGCCTTTAAAAATATCGCCAAACGGAAGCTTGTCTCCTTTTGATGTTTGGCCTGAAGCCAATAATTTGGAAGCCCTCATAGCAGAGTTTGGAAAAATAAAATTAGAACGAGATGCCAATAATGCTGCTATTAACCAGCTATATCCATTTCCTACAACATCAGATCCTAAAGAACTCATTGTTCGGGTAAAAGGGAATCCAACCATGGCAGCTATTAGAACGGTAATGCTTGGTGTAAAAAACAGTAGTGGTCAGGATAAAAGTGCGGAGATTTGGTTTAACGAATTGCGTTCGTCGGGCTTTGATAATGAAGGGGGTTGGGCTGCCGTAGTTAATGCAGATGCTAATTTTGCTGATGTAGCCAATATATCAGTTACCGGTAGAATGCAAACGATAGGCTTTGGTAATGTTGAAGATAGAGTAAACCAACGTTCACTAGATGAAACCAAACAATACGATATTTCTACCAGTCTTAATATTGGTAAAATGATGCCTAAAAAATGGGGAATGCAAGTTCCTATGAACTATAGTATTGGAGAGCAATTTAAAGACCCCAAGTTCGATCCCCAATATCAAGATGTTACCTTAAAAGAAGCTACAGGTGCAAATCCTAATAGCGAGTTTTCTAGAGATTACACCAAACGGAAAAGTATCAGTTTTTTTAATGTAAAAAAGAATCGAAACCCACAGTCTACCAAAAAACCCAAGTTTTATGATGTGGAAAATTTAGCGGTTTCGTATGCCTACAATGAAGAATCGCATAGGGACTATAATATTGAACGTTATAGCAATAAAAATGTAAAGGCAAGTGCCTCATATAATTTTAATTTCGATTCAAAATACATTGAACCTTTAAAGAATGTTAAAGCATTTCAAGGTAAATACTGGCAGCTTTTAAGAGATTTAAACTTTAAACCCGTACCAAAAACATTCTCATTGAATACTAGAATCACTAGAAACTTTAATGAGCAAAAGTCTAGAAATCTAGTGGAAGGATTGTCACCACAACCTAAACTCACTCAACGGAGGTTTTTATTTGATTGGGATTATACAGTTGGCTTTGATCTCACCAAGGCTGTTTCGTTAAACTTCAATGCCACCAATAGTTATATTTACGACAGCTTTGGAAATGGAGAAGAGTTAGCAGTATTCGATAAATTCTTTACGGTAGGAAGACCAGACCATTATCATCAAAAATTAAATGCAACCTATAAGCTTCCGATAAATAAGATTCCATTTTTAAACTTTATCACCGCAGATTATGCGTATACAGCCGATTTTGATTGGAGAGCAGCCTCACAAAGCTATGTAGCGCTTATTGGAAATGTGGTTCAAAATGCAAACACTCACAACCTGAATACCACGCTAAACTTTACAAGATTTTACCAAAATATTGGCTTAGATAAATTATTGACTAAAAAGGGGAAAGCAAAAGTGACTTCAACCCTTGGCCCACCAAACAGTCCTAAACAGGTAGTACCTGCAAAAAAGAACACTCCATTTGGTAAAAAAGTACTCCAAGGATTGTATGATGTGGTGACTTCTGTAAAAAATGGTAAGATCAGTTATTCAGAAAATAATGGGCAACTCTTACCAGGATATACCCCTGAATTTGGGTTATTGGGCATGAATAATGGAGGACCCACTTTAGGTTTTGCTTTTGGTAGTCAGGTAGATATTCGAAATACTGCTTTAGAGCGTGGATGGTTAATTTCTAGAGGGCCTAATGATGAATATTACAATAGAAAATACAGTAGAACCCATTATGAAAAGTTAGATTATAATTTTTCTTTACGTCCTATTCAAGATTTAAACATTGAGCTCAGAGGAAATAAAATCAATACCAGAGACCTTTCGCAACAGATAGATGTAATCGATAATGTGCTTCAGAATACTCCAATTTTTGAAACTGGAAACTTCAGTACGAGTTACTCGATGTTTGCGACTTCCTTTAAAAATAATGACGAGTTATTTGAAACGTTTAAAAGTTATCGAAGTATTTTATCTCAACGATTGAGTACCGAAACAGGCTTACCGATAAGCGGATTCAAAGAAAACGCACAACAAGTACTTTTACCTGCATTTATGGCGGCATATTCGGGGAAAGACCCTAACAATGTAGAGCTTGGATTGTTTAGAAATATTCCTATTCCAAATTGGAACCTCAGGTATACTGGTTTTATGAAGAATAAATGGTTTAAGAAAAAGTTTAGCAGTTTTACCTTAAGTCATGGATATAACTCATCGTATACCGTGGGGAATTTTAGCAACAACTTACAATTTGATCCTAGCAATCCTGCGGCGCTTAATGCTTCTGATAATTACCAACCCGAGTTGTTGGTTTCAGCAGTGAGCTTAGTAGATGAATTTTCGCCACTAATTCGTGTGGATATGAAAATGAGAAACTCTTTTTCATTTGTTGGTGAGATTAGAAAAGACAGAACACTCACCATGAATTTTAATAACAATACCCTTACCGATATTAAAGGAGTAGAATATGTGTTTGGACTAGGCTATGTATTTAAAGATGTTAAAATGAGTACACGTTTTACAGGGAAGAAAGAAACCTTAAAAGGAGACATTAATTTACGTGCAGATGTATCGCTAAGAGACAACCTAACTCTTATTAGATCTATTGATGTTGAGAACGATCAAATAAGCGGTGGACAAAAATTATTTTCAATAAAATTTACAGCAGATTACAGATTAAATAGTAATTTAACCGCGTCGTTTTATTACAATCATCAGGCGTCTAAATATGCGATTTCAACCACATTTCCTAGGCAAGCGATTAACGGCGGATTTAATATAATTTATAATTTAGGTAATTAAAAAGCACAAACAAAATGAACATTCCATCTGAATTAAAATACACCAAAGATCACGAGTGGATTAAGGTTGAGGGAGACACTGCAATTATCGGTATTACCGATTTTGCACAAGGAGAATTAGGCGATATTGTCTATGTTGATGTAGATTCTTTAGACGATACTGTAGAAAGAGAAGAGGTTTTTGGATCTGTAGAAGCGGTAAAAACAGTATCAGATTTATTTATGCCTTTAACAGGAGAGGTTGTTGAGTTTAATGAACAATTAGAAGACGAGCCAGAATTGGTAAATAAAGATCCTTACGGAGCTGGATGGATGATTAAAGCAACAATTAGTGATGCTTCTCAATTAGATGATTTGTTAGATGCTGAAGCTTATAAAGCGCTTATTAACGGATAGTACCCTATATATCTCTATAGGTCTTGCGGTGCTAATTTTAGTATTGAGTTTAATTCCATTAAGTCAAACGGGAACCTTAGAAAATTTAGATAAAATTGAACATGCTTTTGCGTATTCAGTCTTAACATTTAGCTGGTTATTTACCCAGAAATACCACTTCAAAAAACGCGCTAAAATAGCTATTATTTTAGGGTGTTTTTTTTTCGGCATAGTTATTGAAATACTGCAAGCAACTTTAACTACGTATAGGTCTGCAAGTCTACTCGATATTGTTGCCAATAGCTTAGGGATTGTTACAGCATTTGGACTTTTTAACTGGCTTGAGAAAAAAAATCAGTTTATTTAGTGTTAAAGGTTGGAGATGATATGATAAATTAATTAAATTAGCGAACTATTAAAACTTTTTAGTATGGAAATTAAGAAAAACCCAAAATCAAATCTTGAAAATTACAGCAAGATTTTTATGCAGTTAGGTTTGGTTTTAGCGCTTTTTGTAACGTATGTTGCTATAGAGAAGAAAACTTTCGATAGAGTGTATGCAGATTTAGGTGATGTAAATATGAATGCCCTTATGGAAGAGGAAATTCCAATTACAGAACGTATTGAGCCAGAAAAGCCCAAAACACCACCACCGCCAACACCAGAAAAAATTGAAGTAGTTGAAGACGAAAAAGAAGTTGAAGAAACGGTAATCGAATCTACAGAAACTGATGAAACCGAAAAAGTTGAGGTAGAGGAGATTGTAGAAGTAGAAGAGGTAGAAGAAGTTATTGAAGATGTACCTTTTACAATTATTGAAGATGTACCTGTTTTTCCTGGATGTACTGGAAACAAACAAGAATTAAAGAACTGTTTTAATACACAAATGCAAAAGCATTTTGCTAGAAAGTTCGATGCAGAATTACCTAATGAATTAGGATTATCTGCGGGTCCAAAACGTATGTTTATGTTGTTTAAGATCGACAAAAACGGAAACATTGTAGACATTAGAGCCAAAGCGCCACACCCAAGATTAGAAAAAGAAGCTGAACGTATTATCAAGCTATTACCAAAAATGAAGCCTGGTAGACAACGTGGAGTTCCAGTAGGGGTTAAATACACCTTACCTGTACGAATCGACGTTCAATAAGAACATATTCTATATTAAAAAACCCAGCCGTACGGCTGGGTTTTTTGTTGTGCTTC
>CBFHVY010000002.1:0-76733 GCA_965659555.1 Flavobacteriaceae bacterium | reverse complement strand
CAGATATTGGCAATCGTCCTTTCTATTATTCAGAAATCTATGTAGACCCTCAAAATGAAAATAGAGTGTATTCTGTATTTACGTATGTAAATGTATCAGAAGATGGCGGGAAAAACTTCAAACAACTCATGCCAGCCTATAATGCAACCAACGGAGTACATCCAGATCATCACGCTTGGTGGATTCACCCTAAAGATGGATCATTTATGATTGATGGAAACGATGGTGGAATGAACATTACCAGAGATAGAGGAAAAACTTGGCGCTTTATTGGAAACCTTCCTGTAGCGCAGTTTTATCATATTAGCGTAGACAATGAATTTCCGTATAATGTGTATGGAGGAATGCAAGATAATGGATCGTGGAGAGGACCGGCTTATGTATGGAAAGACCAAGGAATCAGAAATTCTTACTGGCAAGAAATTAGTTTTGGCGATGGTTTTGATGTCGTACCCGATAAAGACAATAGCCAGTACGGATGGTCTATGAGTCAACAAGGTTCTGTAGTGCGCTACGACCACATTACAGGAAACAACTATTCGGTAAAACCAACACATCCAGATCCAAATGTGATGTTGCGATTCAACTGGAATTCAGCTATCAATATGGATCCTTTTGATAATAGCACCTTATACTTTGGAAGTCAGTTTGTTCATAAATCGACTGACAAAGGATTAACCTGGAATATCATTTCTCCAGATTTAACCACAAACGATCCTGAAAAACAAAAACAAGGAGAAAGTGGTGGGTTAACTATGGATGCTACTGGTGCAGAAAACCACTGTACTATATTAGTTATAGAACCCTCTCCTGTAGAAAAAGACATGTTATGGATTGGAACAGATGATGGAAGAGTACATACCTCAACCGATGGTGGTGCTTCATGGAATGATGTAACTAAAAACATTAAAGACCTACCTAAAGGAAGTTGGATTACACAAATTAAAGCCTCTAATAAAAACAAGGGAGAAGCACTGTTAATTGCCAACGATTACAGACGCTTTAACTATACACCTTACGCCTATAAAACCACCAATTACGGTAAAAAATGGGAGCGTATTGTAGATGCTAACGATGTACAAAGCTACACCTTAAGTATTATTGAAGATCCTATAAACGCTAACCTTCTCTTTTTAGGAACCGATGACGGACTATATGTTTCTCTAAACGCTGGTGAACGCTGGACCAAATGGACCAACGGATTCCCAACCGTTTCTGTAAAAGATTTAGCTATTCATCCTAGAGAACACGATTTAATCATCGGAACTTTTGGAAGAGCTGCATGGGTATTAGATGATATTCGACCACTACGTGCCCTAGCTGGAAATTTAGATTTAGCCAATAAAGATGTGGTATTATTTGAACCACCAACAGCTTACCAAGCAGCTTACCAGCAACCTACTGGAAGTAGATTTGGAGCTGACGCTTTATATAATGGAGAAAACAGAGCGCGTGGAGCTATGATTTCCTATCATATCAATACCACTAAAAAAGATTCAGTAAAAAAGGATTCGATTACACTTCAAATTTTTGATGGAGACCGACTCATTAGAACCCTAAAAAACAAAGCCCCTAAAGAAAGTGGAGTCCATAAAATGTATTGGTATATTGATGAAAAGGGGGTTGACAGACCTTCAAGAACCATCAGAAAAAGCAGAAGAGAGCCTAGTGGAGTTCGTGTTACCCCAGGAGAATATACTCTTAAACTAAGTTATGGTGGAGAAACAAGCACTCAAAAAATTACGGTGGCTTACGATCCAAGATTACAAATGTCTGAAGCTGCTCTCAATGAAATCTACGATACCAGTAAATTACTAGAGCGTTATCAAGCTACCATGGCCGATGTAGTAAAACAATTGGTAGAAAGCAAAACTATCGCAACCAATTACAGTACATCTTTAAGTAAAGAAGATAAAGAAAAGTACAAAGAACAAATCAAGGCTTCAAAAGACATTATTAAGAAGATTGATGCACAACTCGATACCTACTTTGGAAAAATTGATACCCGTCAGGGAATCACTAGAAATGCAGCGCCTACCGTAACCAGACGTTTGGGACTTGCAAGAAGTTATGTAGCTTCAAGAAAAGGCAACTTAACTGCTACAGAAACCCAATTAATCGAACAGTTTACAGATGCCTTCAACGAGGCACTTAAAACAAATAATGCCTTTTTTGAAAACGATTGGAAGACCTACAGAGCTCAAGTGGAAAAAATAACACATTCTCCATTTAAAGAAACCAAATCATTTTCTATGAACTAAGTTAAAAAGCGGAGCCATGCTCCGCTTTTTTTTTGATTTATATGGCAAAAGTTTTATAGAAATCTGCATATTTGCATTCACAAAATGACACCTAAACATGAAGCAATTTTTACTTTTAGCACTACTTACTTTGAGCATTAGCGCTTGTTCTTCGAAAAAAGAAGGAAACATGATCGTTCAAGGACAAATTAAAGGACTAAAAAAAGGAACCTTATATCTACAAAAAATTCAAGACACCCTTTTGGTATCTGTAGATTCTATTGCCATGTTTGGTGAAGACACCTATACCTTAGTTGATGAGGTTAACAGTCCAGAAATGTATTATTTAACGCTAGACGATAAAACTACAGCTACTAGAATTCCATTTTTTGGAGAACCTGGAATTATTACAATTAACGATTGGGTTGAAGATTTTGGAAAAAAACCAAGTATTCAAGGTTCTAAAAACCAAGAAGTGCTAAATGAATACAATAAAATCAACAGTCAGTTTCAGAATAAGCTTCTAGAATTAATTCAACAAGAATTAAAAGCCCAACAAGATAAAGACACTAAAGCTTTAGAAGCAGTAGATGCTGCCTCAAAGAGTTTAACCCGTAGACGTTATTTGTTTGCCGTAAACTTTGCACTTAACAATGCAGACACAGAAGTAGCTCCTTATATTGCACTTACAGACCTAGTAGATGCTAATATTGGATTATTAGATACCATTAACAGTAGCTTAAGCGATAAAATTAAAAGCTCTACCTACGGAAAAAAGCTCCATACGTTTATCGATCAGATTAAAACGAAAGAGAAAAACTAAGCCCTTTTAAAAGCGATTATCACCGTCTAACAAGTCGCCTATTCCACCCAAAAGACTACCTTCTCCTCTACTACCCTTTCCGGTTTGAGGTGCCATAGCTAGTATTCTACCAGCTAATCTGCTAAATGGTAAAGATTGAATATACACTGTACCGGGGCCTTTTAAATTGGCAAAGAACAAGCCTTCTCCACCAAAAATGGTGTTTTTAATACCCCCTACAAACTCAACATCATAATCTACTCCTTGAGTAAAACCAACGATACATCCGGTATCCACCCGTAATACCTCTCCAGCTTTTAGTACTTTTTTAGCCATGGTACCCCCAGCATGAACAAAAGCCATTCCGTCTCCTTCTAATTTTTGCATAATAAAGCCTTCTCCTCCAAAAAGACCTCTTCCCAATCGTTTAGAAAACTCAATGCCAATTTGCACTCCTTTTGCTGCGCATAAAAAAGCATCTTTCTGACACACAAACTTTCCGCCAAATTCAGATAAATCAATAGGAATAATTTTCCCTGGATAAGGAGAAGAAAAAGACACTTTCTTTTCACCATATCCTATATTGGTAAATACGGTCATAAACAAACTCTCACCGGTCAGTAATCGTTTTCCTGCTGAAAACAATTTCCCTAAAACCCCTTTATCTTGTTTAGAGCCATCACCAAAAATAGTGGTCATTTGAATATCGCTGTCCATCATCATAAAACTTCCCGCTTCAGCAACGACTCCTTCTTGTGGATCTAAATCTATTTCCACAAACTGCATTTCTTCACCGTAAATACTATATGTTATTTCGTGTGCATTCATATGATATCAATTTTTAAATTCTATTATAAGATGAAAAAAAGATCCTAATGTTACAGTACTTACGATTTTACCTTTAAACTCCACTCAAAAGAAAAATGAGAAACAGGAATATTTTCGGCGTTATAACCTTGAGAAGTTAAGGTTAACGTTTGTCCTTCTCCCTTTGCAATGGCTTTTTGAATGGCCTCAGTAATTAAATGCCCATCACGACATTCAAAACGTAATACCCCAGTTCCTTTTTTAGTAAAGGTTCCTTGTTGTTGGGTAACCAACATTGAAATTTTTTTACCTGCATCACTAATCCCCTTCATTACTAAAATCCCTGTAGTAAGTTCTGCAGCCATGCCTTGAACTGCCCAAAACATGCTCTTATAAGGGTTCTGATTAATCCATCGATGGCGAACGGTAACTATCGCCTCATTTTGGTCGATATTTTTCACTCGCACCCCAGCAATAAAAGCTAAAGGAAGTTTAAAAAATAGAAAATTATTTATTTTTTTAGGTGTAATACTCATGTGTAAAACTTCTTAAGAGTGAAAAATGTTAACATTTTACGAATATAGTCAAAAGAATAAAACAAACAACAAAGCGCTGTATTTATTGACCTTACAGCCCATTTCATTCTTATATACAAAAAAATAAAATGTTAAAATTTAAATTATTTTAGTACTATGTTTTGCATAATACCTTTTTTTATACATATATTTGCATAGTCAAGTAGTATATAAATTATCAACACATGAAAAACAACAACGATCACACCAATGCTTTCTTAATACATATCTCTGCATTTGCAGGATATATATTTCCTTTCGGAAGTGTTATTGTACCATTAATCTTATGGCAAAGTCTAAAAGACAGAAGTCAATATCTTGATGAGCAAGGAAAAGAAGCTGTAAACTTTAATTTAAGTTACGGACTTTATGCGTTAATCTTAGGAGCTACTATGGTTCCCTTTTTTATCGCACGAATCTTTAGAGATTTTCCAAACATTCACGATTTCGATTTCAATTTAGGCTTTGGCGACGTATTTGGTATTTTCGGATTTGCTTCTTTAGCAGGGCTATTTAGTATTATTTATGTAGCACTTATAATTTTAGCAGCAGTAAAAGCCAACAAAGGGGAAGGATATAAGTATCCACTAACCATTAAGTTTATAAAATAAAAACCACAATACATGAATATTGAAAACACAAAAGCACAAATGCGCAAAGGAGTTTTAGAGTATTGTATCTTAGCTATACTAGAGCAAGGAGATGCCTATACCTCAGAAATTCTTTCATCGCTCAAAGGTGCAGAGATGATTGTGGTAGAAGGAACTATTTATCCTTTACTAACGCGTTTAAAAAACGCAGGTCTGCTATCGTATAGATGGGAAGAATCTACCTCAGGGCCACCGAGAAAATATTACGTTCTCACAGAGAATGGTAAAATGTTTTTAAAAGAATTACAAAAAACATGGAGCAATTTAATTAATGCCGTAAACCAAGTAACAAGTAAAAAATCAACCAAAGATGAATAAGACAATCAATATAAACTTAGGAGGGTACTTTTTTCATATCGATGAAACCGCCTATACTAAACTGAGAAGATACCTCGATGCGATTGGTAAATCGTTGAGTGATGATCCTCAAGGAAAAAATGAAATTATAGCCGATATCGAAATGCGTATTAGCGAATTATTATCGGAGAAAATAACCGATGCTCGTCAGGTAGTTAATGAGCAAGACATTAGTGATGTTATCAAAATCATGGGAGAACCTGAAGCCTATGCCGAAAACGAAGAAGGATATACAGAATCTAAAAGCTATTACAGCAGCGCAAGTAGTGCTTCTAAAAAACTCTTTAGAGATGGCGATGACAAGTTTTTAGGTGGTGTTGCTGCAGGGCTAGGACACTATGCGAATATCGATGTAGTTTGGGTGAGAATTGCCTTTATCTTACTTACGATTTTTGGAGGATTTGGAGTTCCAGCGTATATCATTTTATGGATAGTAGTTCCAGAAGCTAAAAGCACTGCAGAGAAGCTTCAAATGGAAGGAGAGGCCGTGAACATTGACAACATTGAAAAAAAAATTCGTGAAGAGTTTAGTCATGTAACCAACAAAATAAAAGATGGCGCCGAGGGTTTGGGTGAAAAAATATCCAATGCCGATTATAAAAAATATGGTAAAAAAGCACAATCGGGGTTTCAAGATTTTTTGGACACCTTAGGGAATATTATCGTCGTGTTTTTTAAAATCATAGGAAAATTTGCAGGAGTATTATTAATGTTTGTTTCGGCAATTATTTTAGTAAGCTTTGTTATAGCCATATTTTCTATTGGAAGCCTAGAATTTTTGGGCTTTGAATTTGCAGACGATTTATCACCCTTCTTTTTAGGGTCTACAGTGCCTTACTGGTTGCTCTCAATTTGCGGGTTAATACTTGCAGGAGTACCATTCGTTATTCTATTTGTACTTGGAGTTCGTATCCTGTTTAGTAACGTTAAACAATTTAGTAAAGCAACCTCATTGAGTTTACTTGGGGTGTGGATTATCGCCTTACTTATCTTGATATTCTCTACTATAGAAATGACCGTTGGCAATGCTTATTACGGACAAAAATCAGACAAGAGTCCGTTGGCTATCCAGGCAAATGATACCTTAAGTATTAAGTTGATTCAGAATGAAGAATTGTATTTCGATACCTATTTTGGAACAAAAAATAATAAAAGAGAGGTGGAATGGAACGATGAAAAAAAGATCTATTCTCAATATGTAAAAGTAGATGTTAGAAAAAGCGATTCAGACCAAGCTTATGTGGTCGTTAAAAGAGGCTCAGAAGGAAAATCTGTAAGCGATGCAAATAAAAATGCAGAAGAAATTCAGCACAACCTCAAATTAGTCGATAAAACACTACATATTGATGGATTTTTTATCTCAGAATTAGAGAATATATTAAAGTCAGAAAAAGTTTCTGTAGTGGTATTTGTTCCTGAAAATGTAACCGTGTATTTCGATGAAAGCGCTGAAAAGTTTTTAAATAATGTTGCCAATACCACCAACATTTATGACAATGATATGGATGGACATTATTTCTTAATGGGTGAAGGTGGCTTGACTTGTACCGATTGTGTTGAAGTGGTTGAAGAAGACTATTAACAATTCATCCCAAAAAAAAGACAACTCGGTATTATAAATTAGCTGAACTACCACAAACAAAAGACATTTGAATAAAAAACAACAATCATGAAAACAATCGCAACAAAACTAATCCTTTTCCTAAGCATCTCTTTGCTACTAGGCTCTTGTAATATCGATATGATTAACAGAGTTGAAGGAAACAAAAATGTGACCACCACCACAAGAAAAGTAGGTGACGATTTTACCCGAGTTAAAGTAAGTCGTGGTTTAGATCTCTATATTACCCAAGGATCAAACTCAGAGCTTACGGTAGAAGCCGATGAAAATTTACAAGACTTAATTAAGACTGAAGTAAAAAACGGACAATTAAATATCTATTCTGAAAAAAATATCTGGAGAGCTAAGTCAAAAAAAATATACTTAACCCTTCCTCAGATCGATTATTTAAAAGCTAGCTCTGGAAGTGAAGTAGTTTCAAAAGGAACACTTAATGTGAACGACTTTGAAGTTGATGTAAGCAGTGGAGCTGATGTAAATTTAACAGTTAAGGCAAAAAACGTGGTTTCGGAAGCTTCTAGTGGATCGTATTTAAACATTAAAGGAGAAACAGAAACTCATAATGCAAAAGCAAGTAGTGGTGCCTCCATACGAGCATATAAATTAGAAAGTGAAACCACTACAGCTAGAGTAAGTAGCGGAGCTAATATCGATGTACATGCTTCAGAATACTTAGATGCCAAAGCAAGTAGTGGAGGAGATATTGATTACAGAGGAAACCCTAAACGTATCAATAAAAAGACTTCTTCAGGAGGAAGTGTTTCATCTTAACCATAACCAATTTATAACCAACCAATACCAATTAACCAACACCAATTAACCAACCAACTAACCAACCAACTAACCAACTTTATTATGGAATATCTACTCAGTATCATCACACAAAGTGAAGCCTTTAAGGTACTTACCGAATGTATCACTTGGCTGCTAACTATTGTGTAAACTCATAATTAGAATAGCTAACTCTAATTATATTACTAATACTTGGTTTTATTAGTTTACAGTAAAGAGTCACCTTTGGGTGACTCTTTCATTTTTAATCCCTACTACACATCAAAAAAATACCGTATTTTCATGGTGTAAAACAACATCCATGAAAATACTTCTTTGTTGCGTCATGCTTTTATGTAGCCTTGTTACAGCTAGTCAACAACTCCCTAAACATTTTGTGTATCTCAACACAGACACCACTAATATTAAAGTTGAACTCAACTATCGTTCTTCAAATAACTTTATAGGAAGACCCATCGATGGGTATAAAAAATCGGTCATTATTGTCACACAACCAACAGCAGAGGCACTGTATAAAATCCAAAATAAATTACAAAAAATGGGGTATGGATTACAAATTTTCGACGCCTATAGACCTCAAAAAGCAGTAGATCATTTTGTACGCTGGGCTGGCCATTTAAACGACACCTTAAAAAAACACCAATATTACCCAACTGTTCCTAAAGACAGTCTATTTGCCTTAGGGTTTATTGCGAAAAAGTCGGGGCATACCCGTGGCTCTACAGTAGACCTTACCTTGATTGAATTAAACACAGGCAAAGAAGTGGACATGGGAAGTCCCTACGATTTTTTTGGCACCATTTCTCACCCTTTTTACAAAGATATTTCAGCACAAGCCTATCGACATAGAATGTTGTTACGAAATCTTATGATAACACATGGCTTTGTCCCCTATAAAAACGAATGGTGGCATTTTACACTTAAAAATGAGCCATTTCCTTCAACTTACTTTGATTTTAACATTGAGTAACAGGATTTAACACTTTCTAAGCAACTCATTGAAACTTCGGTATTATATTTGTAGTCTCTTATGGGAATACCTAAGCACAATATGAAACAGAAAAATCTTATTTTTTTTATTCTACTAGCTATATTTCAAAGCGCGATCTGTTTTGCTCAAGTTGATGGGTCTAAAGAAGGAAAGAAAAAGGTGGCTATAAAAGCTATTCCAGCAAAGAAACTAGAAGATCCTAAATCTATTTTACCCGATAATAAAGATGGTTTTAAAAATGCTGCAAAAAATGAAGCAAAGAAAAATGCTGCAAAAAACAAAGAAGACTTAAAAAACAAAGGAATCTTATCGGAGGCAAAACTTACAGAAGAACGCTTTTTAAAATCATTTAAAAAACTGAATGGAGTTTACCCAAAAATTGATCAAGATTTGGGCAGTTTTAGAACAGAATCAAAAACCATTCGAATTATTTGTCGTGATTTTCAATATCCAGACGGAGATAAAGTCAGTATTTTAGTCAATAATATACCCGTAATTTATAATATTACCTTAGAAAGGGCCTATCAAAAATTTACCATTCCTCTAACAGAAGGTATTAATCGCATTGCTTTTGTTGCATTAAATCAAGGAACTTCTGGCCCTAACACCGCTGCTTTCAGTGTGTTTGACGATAAAGGAAACCTTATTTCCTCCAACGAATGGAATCTTGCTACCGGAGCAAAAGCAACTATTCTTATCGCCAAAGACAAGTAGAATATCCCTAGCGATATCGTTATCATTATTTTACAACAATCCGTTTTTTTTATTCTATTTAAATAAGTTATTTTTGTAGTTGCAAATTTTTTGAAACGCAACAAAACAAATCGTATCTAAGCAT
Source organism: Flavobacteriaceae bacterium (assembly GCA_965659555.1). Lineage (GTDB taxonomy): Bacteria > Bacteroidota > Bacteroidia > Flavobacteriales > Flavobacteriaceae > Polaribacter. Next base: position 67,060 of record CBFHVY010000002.1, on the reverse strand, counting down.
TATATAGAATGAAAAAAGTCACCAAAGAAACCTATTTAAATTGGTATAAAGACATGTTATTCTGGCGTAAGTTTGAAGACAAACTTGCCTCTGTATATATTCAACAAAAAGTAAGAGGATTTTTACACTTGTACAACGGACAGGAAGCTGTATTAGCAGGAGCCCTTCATGCGATGGACTTGTCTAAAGACAAAATGATTACAGCCTACAGAAATCACGTACAACCCATCGGTATGGGTGAAGACCCAAAAAGAGTAATGGCTGAGTTATACGGAAAAGTAACAGGAACCTCCAAAGGAATGGGTGGATCTATGCATATCTTTTCGAAAGAATTTGGTTTTTATGGTGGTCATGGTATTGTTGGTGGACAAATTCCCTTAGGAGCTGGAATCGCATTTGCAGACAAATACAAAGGAAGCGATGGTGTAACCCTTACCTACTTTGGAGATGGAGCAGCTCGACAAGGTTCATTACACGAAACCTTTAATATGGCAATGCTTTGGAAACTACCCGTAGTATTTATTGTAGAAAACAACGGATACGCTATGGGAACTTCTGTTGAAAGAACAGCAAACCACACCGATATTTGGAAATTAGGACTCGGATATGAGATGCCTTGTGGTCCTGTAGATGGTATGAATCCAATAAAAGTAGCCGAAGCAGTTGATGAAGCAATCCAACGTGCAAGACGCGGTGATGGACCTACCTTCTTAGAAATGAAAACTTACCGATATAGAGGACACTCCATGTCTGATGCACAGCATTACAGAACAAAAGACGAGGTAGAAGAGTACAAGAAAATTGACCCAATTACTCAAGTACTCGACATTATTAAAGAAAAGAACTACGCTACAGACGAAGAAATTGCAGCAATTGATAAAGAAGTGAAAAATATGGTAAAAGAATGTGAGCAGTTTGCAGAAGATTCTCCATATCCAGAATTGAGTCAGTTGCACGATGTAGTATACGAACAAAAAGATTATCCTTTCATAAAATAAGATATGGCAGTAATTGTAAATATGCCCCGACTAAGCGACACCATGGAAGAAGGTGTAGTAGCAAAGTGGTTAAAAAGTGTAGGAGATAAAGTAGAAGAAGGAGATATTCTAGCAGAAATCGAAACCGATAAAGCAACCATGGAATTCGAATCTTTCAATGAAGGAACCCTACTACATATCGGTGTTCAAGAAGGAGAGACCTCTCCAGTAGATACCCTTTTAGCCATTATAGGTGAAGAAGGTGAAGATATTTCAGGTCTATTAAACGGAGAAACGGCCACTCAAGAAGAAGCTCCAAAAGAAGAAAAAGAAACCACTACAATTCCAGAAGCAACTGAAAACACTAGTAGTGTTAGCATTCCTAAAGGAGTAGAAGTTGTTAGTATGCCTCGACTAAGTGATACAATGACCGAAGGAACAGTGGCTTCTTGGCTAAAGAAAGAAGGAGATACTATTGAAGAAGGAGACATCTTAGCAGAAATTGAAACCGATAAGGCAACAATGGAGTTTGAATCGTTTTACGAAGGCACCTTATTACATATTGGTGTACAAGAAGGCGAAAGTGCTCCTGTAGATAGTTTATTAGCTATTGTTGGCCCCAAAGGAACTGACGTTACTGCACTAGTAGCAGCACATAAAGCAGGAACTTTAGCTAGTAGTAGTGTTGCTGATGAAACAGTAGCAGAAGCAACTAGCACACCTGCACAAGTAGAAAACACCACTCAAAGTGCCCCTGTAGTTTCAGAAAGCACTAACGGAAGAATATTTGCATCGCCATTAGCCAAAAAAATTGCAGAAGATAAAGGAATCAACTTATCTCAAGTACAAGGGTCTGGTGAAAACGGACGTATTGTAAAGAAAGATGTAGAAAACTTTACTGCAGCTCCAGTGGCTTCAGCAGCATCAGTGGCATCGGCAGCAACACCATCGGTAGCACCAGTGGCAACATTTGCACCAGCTGGAGAAGAAGGATTTGAAGAGGTTAAAAACTCTCAAATGCGTAAAGTAATTGCAAAACGTTTAGGAGAATCTAAGTTCACTGCTCCACATTACTACTTAACTATTGAAGTAGATATGGATCATGCAATGGCATCTAGAAAAACCATCAATGCAATACCAGACACTAAAGTATCTTTTAACGATATGGTTGTAAAAGCTTGTGCTATGGCATTAAAAAAACATCCACAAGTAAATACCAGTTGGAATGGAGATACTACACGCTACAACCAACACATACATATTGGAGTTGCCGTTGCAGTAGAAGATGGCCTATTAGTACCTGTATTGAAATTTACAGATCAAATGAGCTTAACTCAAATTGGTAGTGCAGTAAAAGATTTAGCAGGAAAAGCAAGAACCAAAAAGATTGCCCCTAATGAAATGGAAGGTAGTACATTCACCATTTCTAACTTAGGTATGTTTGGTATTCAAGAATTCACTTCTATCATAAATCAACCCAATTCTGCTATTTTATCGGTAGGAAGTATTGTTGAGAAACCTGTGGTTAAAAACGGACAAATTGTAGTAGGAAATACTATGAAAGTAACCTTAGCTTGCGACCATAGAACAGTAGACGGTGCAACAGGAGCTCAGTTCTTACAAACATTAAGAAACTATCTAGAGAATCCAGTAACCATGTTAGCTTAAGCTTACCTTATACACTATAAAAAAAGCCTCTAGTTTCTAGAGGCTTTTTTTATGATAGTACACTTGAATTACATTTTGGTAATCGTTGTTGTAGTAGTATTAGTGACTTCCATTCCTTGAACAGAAATCGTAATCTGCTGCGAACTCGACTGCTGAATACCAGTCTTGGCATCAATTTGCACACTTCCTTTTAGAGTGCCTTCACCAGCTCCAGATAACACACCTACGATATCTAAAAACACTGTATCATCTTCAATTTTAGCAACCTTATAAGTAGACACTATTTTCATTCCTTGATTTTCGTTGGTAACACTCCAAGTAGACCCTACAGAGACCTTCTCTTCTGGATATAAAAAATCACCTACTTGTTTGGTCAGTTGTTCCATTCCAGGAAGCGCTGGATCAATTACAATATCCTGTACCGCCCCCAATGGTGTTACCTTACTAGATATAGCCACCTTTAGCATGGGTTCAAATTGGTTTTTAAGCATTACCCCCATTTGGTCTAGAGAATCACTTTTACTACTAGAATCATAACTAACCGTCATTTCTCCTTGAGATTGCGTAAATACAATTTTTGCGATTTTAGATTGAAGTTTAAAATTAGCGCCTTCTTGACCTGAAACCATCATTTGATACATCAAACTCATGTTCATCGTACCCATAGGGCCTAAATTTTGATTTTGTTCCATCTTCATTTCATACTGATCACCCTTCGTATAGTTTACACGAAGTAATACAGACTCTTGAGCGCCAACAGAAATAGAAACACAAATAAAAAGTGCAATTATAAATTTTTTCATAGCTTATTTTTAAGATTAGATGGCGCTAAAATAGTTGAATTATTTGATATACCTCATAAAAAAAGCGCTCATGAATATGAACGCTTTTTTGGTAAACTTTTCATTGCTTACTTAGAAGTCTTGATTAATATCCCAAGCCTCCAAAGTCTCTTTCAAGGTCTTGATAAACATACCTCCTAAAGCACCGTTAACAACACGATGGTCGTAAGAATGCGATACAAACATTTTCTGACGGATACCTATAAAATCTCCTTCAGATGTTTCAATCACCGCAGGCACTTTACGAATCGCTCCTAGAGCTAAAATAGCAACTTGTGGTTGATTGATAATTGGAGTTCCCATAACTGAACCAAAGCTACCTACATTGGTTACCGTGTAGGTTCCGTTTTGGATTTCATCTGGCTTTAATTGATTAGCTCTGGCTCTATTGGCTAAATCGTTAACCTGTTTGGTCATTCCAACCAAATTCAATTGATCAGCATTTTTAATAACAGGCACAATTAAATTTCCATCGGGTAAAGCCGCAGCCATACCTAAGTTGATGTTCTTCTTTTTTATAATACTGTCTCCTTGAACAGCGATATTAATCATGGGATATTTCTTAATAGTAGCTGCTACTGCATGCATTAAGATCGGAGTAAACGTAAGCTTCTCGCCTTCTCTTGCAAAAAAAGCATCTTTCACTTTAGACCTCCATTTTACAATATTGGTCACATCAATTTCGATAAACGACTGAACATGCGCAGAAGTCTGTACAGAATCCACCATGTGTTTAGAAATCAATTTACCCATACGAGTCATCTCAATAAGCTCATCACCTCCATGAACACTTACTGGTGTTTGAGGTGCTGCTTTTGGAGCTGGTGCTGGTGAAGCTTTTGCGACTGGAGTAGCCGGTGCTGGTGAAGAACTTCTTTGAGCTATATAACTCAAGATGTCATTTTTAGTCACACGACCTTCACTTCCACTTCCTTGAATACCTTCTAATTCCTCCATGCTTACCCCTTCAGTCTGAGCGATGTTTCGAACTAAAGGTGAATAGAATTTACCAGATTCAGAATGTTTTTCAAGAGGAGTAGATACGGTTTCTACGGCCTTATCTACATAGGTTTCTGCAACAGCAGATGCAGCTGGAGCTTCCGATTCAGTCGCTGTGGTTGCTGAAGCAGTGGTTGAAGTGTTTGCAGTTGGAGCATCTCCATCGGTATCAATAATAGCAATGGTTTGCCCTACAGCAACGATAGCATCTTTCTCAAATAAAATTTCAACAAGAGTCCCTTCTACTTCACTAGGCACTTCAGAATCTACCTTATCGGTAGCAATTTCTACAATGGCTTCATCTAATTCTACAGTATCACCAACCTCTTTTAACCATGAAGTAATGGTTGCTTCTGCAACACTTTCGCCCATCTTAGGCAATTTTAGTTCAAACTTAGCCATGAATTTTAATTTTATTGAATGCAAAAATACTAAAATCAGATGACATTTTTGTATTTTTTATTTCACTAAAAAAAGACGCGTATTCTTATTTTTTTATGGTATTCTTAAAATATTTGGTTTTGTATTGAATATTCTAATCGTTAATCCTGTTTTATAGGGGTACAATTATCAAATCAACAATGCATTATACCCATGCTTTTGGCGATTTCAACACAGCAACAAGTAGTGCTTCATCGGTGCCTTCCTCTGGGGTATAATTGTATTTCCATTGCACGACTGGAGGTAAACTCATGAGAATACTTTCAATTCTACCATTGGTTTTTAACCCAAATAAGGTTCCACGGTCATGCACTAGATTAAACTCTACATAACGTCCTCTTCGAATCTCTTGCCATTCTTTCTGTGCTGGGGTATACGATAATTCTTTGCGTTTTGTTACTATAGGCACATAGGAACTTAAAAAGCTTCGTCCTACATTGGTTACAAAGTCATATCGATCTTGTATAGAAAAATGATCGTTTTCTTTTAAATAATCAAAAAACAAGCCTCCAATTCCACGGGCTTCATTGCGATGACTATTCCAAAAATATTCGTCACATTCCTTTTTAAAGTCAGTATAAAAATCTTGATGATGCGCATCACAAACATCTTTACAAACCGTATGAAAATGAACTGCGTCTTCTTCAAAAAGATAATAGGGTGTTAAATCTTGACCACCCCCAAACCACTGAGTAACTACAGCGCCAGTAGCATCATACATTTCAAAATAACGCCAATTCGCATGGACAGTAGGTACCATAGGGTTTTTAGGATGGATTACCAAGCTTAAACCACACGCAAAAAAATCTCCAGCCGATACTCCAAATTGCTTTCGCAATGGCTCTGGTAAAGCACCATGAACAGCAGAAATATTAACACCTCCCTTTTCAAAAACAGCTCCGTTTTCTATTACGCGTGTTCTACCCCCGCCTCCTTCTGGGCGTTCCCAGAGGTCTTCCTTAAAAGTAGCTGAGCCATCAACTGCCTCTAGACCTGCAACAATAGTGTCTTGTAGTTCTTGTATATAATTGTAAAATTGGTTTTTCATGATTATTGATTGCTGTTTTTATTGTAATAATTTGAGTGTTCGAACTCACGTACATTCATAGTGATGATTGGCACCTCTGGAAAAAGTGAGTTCAGTTTAAGAACAATTTGTTTCGATAACGCTGCTTTCTGTTCCTCAGTTCTGCCCTCCATAATATGAGCAAAGACATGAATAAAATCATGAACTCCACCCAGCACTAGTGAATGAGTATATGGATTCATTCTTACCTTTATATCTTCAGGCGTAAAAAGATCTGAAGCCAAGGCAGTTGTATACACCTCATCCATAACCTGCTTAGGGTCTTGAAGCTTCATAATATTTGCGGTGCAATCTAAAATAAAATGTGGCATTTGTTTAGTATTTTAATTCGTATAATTCCATGTCTAGTGGAGTTTCACCAGGGGGAGTAAATTCTTTTATTAAGGTCTTTTTCCAAAGAAAACCGCACTTTTCAGCAACTCGAATACTTGCGGCATGTTCTCTGTGAACACTTATGTGTAAGGTAGTTAACCCAAGGTCTTGAAATGCAGTTTTAGTGAGTTCTTGAAGTACTTGTGTAGTAATACCCTTACCCTCTAAAGTATAGCTAATGGCATATGCCAATTCTCCTTGCTTCTTTTCCCAATCAAGAGCTTTAATATAAAATACCCCTAGTATTGCTGAACGATCTTTTGCTTTAAGTGTAAAAAGATATTCCTTGTGTTCGGCAAAAGCAATAGCTTTAAGCTTGGTAAATCGTTTGGCTAATTCTGGGGTAAGGTTTTGCTCAAGGGTTAAAGGGAAAAATCGCTGTAATCGATCTTCATTTGACACTACAAAATCACATAAAGACCAGTAGTCTTCGGGGCGAATTGGTGCTACATCAAACAAACCTACAGTAATCATTACTCACGATATTCTTTCACAGCATCAATAAATGCTTTTGCATTTTCAGTAGGTATATTAGGTAAAATTCCATGACCCAAGTTCACAATATAACGGTCTTTACCAAACTCTCGAATCATCTGATGTACCATTTTTTTGATTTCGGCTGGAGGTGATAATAATCGTGAAGGGTCAAAATTTCCTTGTAGGGTAATATTTCCACCCGACAAATAACGTGCATTTCTTGCCGTACAAGTCCAATCTACCCCAAGCGCCGACGCATTAGACTGCGCCATTTCGTGTAATGCGAACCAACATCCTTTTCCAAAAGCGATAACCGGGGCGTCGTCTTTTAAGGCTTCAATAATTTGGTTGATATACGGCCATGAAAATTCTTGATAATCGGTGGGCGATAACATACCTCCCCAAGAGTCAAAAACCTGAACAGCATTTACCCCTGCAGCTACCTTAGCTTTTAAATAGGTAATGGTGGTATCTGTGATTTTTTGAAGTAACTGATGTGCTGCAACAGGTTGTGTAAAACAAAACTCTTTAGCTTTATCAAAGTTTTTAGATCCTTGACCTTGAACCACATAACACAAAATGGTCCATGGAGACCCTGCAAATCCAATTAATGGAATTTCATCGTTGAGCTTTTCTTTGGTAGCCTTAATTGCTTCCATAACATAACCCAATGATTCTTGAACATCTGGAATAATAACACGATCGACTCCTTGTTGATCTCTAACCGGATGAGGCAAATACGGTCCAAAGTTAGGTTTCATCTCCACCTCAATATTCATCGCCTGAGGAATCACTAAAATATCCGAAAATAAAATAGCGGCATCCATACCATATCTTCTAATCGGTTGCACTGTAATCTCAGAGGCTAATTCTGGAGTTCTACAACGGGTAAAGAAATCGTATTTTTCTTTAATTGCCATAAACTCTGGTAAATATCTTCCAGCCTGACGCATCATCCACACTGGTGGTCTATCTACTGTTTCTCCTTTTAGGGCGCGTAAGAATAAATCGTTTTTTATCATCGGTTCTATATTTCTTTTGACTTAAATATTGTTTTTAAGGGTGTTGCTCTGCTACGCGTTGCATGGCAATTGCAACAGCTTTTTTAAAGGTTTGCATGTCTTGTGGTCTAAATGCTGAAGATAAAAACCAAGCTTCAAATTGAGAGGGCGGTAAAAACACTCCGTTTTCAATCATAGCCCAAAAGAACGTAGCAAACTTTTTAGTATCTGATGTTTGTGCTTGTTCGAAATTGGTAACCTTACTCGAAGTAAAAAACGGATTAAGCATAGAACCAAATCTATTGACTACTAAAGGTACATGATGTTGTTTTGCCGCAGCGACTAATAGCTGCTCAATTTCTTCAGCAATTGTAGTAAAGAACTCGTACGGATTTTGACGCTTTAACTCTGTTAAGGTAGAAATTCCACCAGCCATAGCTATCGGGTTACCACTCAATGTTCCTGCTTGATACATTCCACCTAAAGGTGCTACATTCTCCATAATTTCGTTACGTGCACCATAGGCACCTACTGGAAAACCTCCTCCAATAACTTTACCCAAACAAGTAATATCTGCCTCTACTCCAAATAAGGTTTGTGCACCACCAAAAGTAGAACGAAAACCTGTCATCACCTCATCTGCAATAAGCAAAGCTCCTTGGGTTTCTAAATAATCTTTGAGGTCTTTTAAAAAGTTGTTCTGCGGAATAACCACCCCCATATTACCTCCTACGGGTTCAATAATAACTCCAGCAATATCGTTGTGTTCTTCGAAGTGTTTTTTTACGCTATCTAAATCGTTATACGTTGCTACTAAGGTATTTTTAACAGCGCCTTCTGGCACACCCTTACTTCCTGGCATACTCAAGGTAGCTAAACCCGATCCGGCAGCAACCAATAAGGCATCCTGATGTCCGTGATAACACCCAGAAAACTTTATGATTTTATCTTTTCCTGTAAAAGCTCTAGCCAAACGAATACCACTTAAAACGGCTTCGGTACCAGAGTTTACAAAACGTACTTTATCCATTCCAGGAAAGGCATCGCAAACAATTTTTGCAAGCTTGATTTCATTGGCTGTTGAAGCTCCAAATGAATAGCCATTTTTTAAGGCCTTGGTAATAGCGCGTTGTACTTTTTTATGCTTGTGTCCTAATATCATAGGGCCATACGACAACACCAAGTCTACATATTGATTGTTGTCTACATCGGTAATTGTTGACCCTTTTGCTTTTTTAATAAACAGGGGGTTCCCTCCTACTGAGGCAAAAGCTCGTACGGGAGAGTTTACCGCTCCCACCAAATGCTCTAATCCTTTTTGATATAAATGTTGTGAATTTTTAAACTCTTTCATTCGATTACTTTTGTAAAATTCTTGCAGCTTCTTTTGCAAAATAAGTGATGATTATACTAGCTCCTGCTCTTTTCATAGAAAGTAAACTTTCCATCATTACCCGTTCACCATCAATCCATCCTTTAGCTGCCGCAGCTTTAATCATAGCGTATTCACCACTTACATTATAGCATGCAATGGGTCTGTCGAAATTTGTTTTTAGGTCTCTAATAATATCTAGATACGACAACGCGGGTTTTACCATTAAAATATCAGCGCCCTCTTGATCGTCGAAAGCAGCTTCTCTAATGCCTTCATCTCGATTCGCAGGATCCATTTGATAGGTCCTTCGATCACCAAAAGTAGGTGCAGAATCGGCGGCATCTCTAAACGGACCATAAAATGCTGAAGCATATTTTACAGCATATGCCATAATAGGTAGGTTTACAAAACCATTTGCATCTAGAGCTTCTCTAACAGTAGTAATCGTCCCATCCATCATTCCTGATGGAGCTACCATATCGGCTCCAGCTTTTGCATGAGACACCACTTGTTTTGCTAGGTGTACTAAGGTAGCATCATTATCAACATCATGGTTATGCAATACCCCACAATGTCCGTGAGAAGTATATTCACAAAAACATACATCGGTAATCACATATAACTCAGGGTATTCTTTTTTGATAAAGCGAATTGCTTGCTGAATCACTCCTTGATCGTTCCATGTTTCGGCTCCTATTTCATCTTTTGTTGAAGGTATACCAAACAGCAATACTGCAGGAATGTTTAATGCAACTACCTCCTCTAATTCTTCTGAAAGTCTATCTAAAGAAAAACGTTTTATGCCTGGCATAGAAACGATCTCTTTTGCAATATTCTCCCCTTCTTCAATAAATAATGGGTAAATAAAATCGTTTACAGAAAGTGCGGTTTCTTGCACTAAACGTCGAATCCCTTCTTTTGCTCTAAGTCTTCTGGTTCTAAACATAATTTACTAGTTTAAATAATGTGCATTCACTAAAGCAATAACACTTTCTACAGTAGGCAATGCTGCTATATGCACTTCTTTAAAATGACGCTTTGCTTCATGTGCAGTACTCTCACCAATACAAAAAGCAATTTTATCAGCGGTGTTTTTTTCTAAGTAACTAGACACTGTAGACGGACTATAAAATAGTACACCAGCATACTTTTCATTCACCTTAGCCGGACTCATCATCGTCTTGTAGGCCACAACTTCATGAACAGTTACCCCTTTTGAAGTCAATACTTGAGGCAAGGTATCTAAACGAAGATCGCTACAGAAGTAGGTAACCTCTTCGCCTTTCAACTCCTTAGAGAGATAGGCTGCTAAAGCTTTGGCATTTTTCTCTGCCTTAACTACAGGTCCAATTTTTTTCTCAATTAGTTTTTTAGTCCTTCTACCTACGCAGTAAATGTTTTTAAACGTAAACTCTTCTTTTGAAAAGCTATTTAAAATGGCTTCTACCCCATTTTTACTGGTTATAATAACATGCTTTAAAGCCGTCTTTACCACTTTTGGCGGAATTCTATTAAATCTAATTTTGATAAAATCGCTGCTCTCGGCACCAATAGCGGTATCAAACAGGGCTAATTGACTTTCTGACAAACTTTTGGTAGAGTATACTAGACGTTCTTTTTGAACCTCTTCAACGGCATCGGCGAACATCAACTCTTTTCCGCCTCGGTTTAAGATATAATCTGCACAGTCTTTAGCCAAATAACGATGCCTGTTAACGGGGGCGTTTTTAGCTACTGACAATTTTTTAGCACCATCTTTCGAAAGTAACACTCCTTTAAAATTAATCTCTTCCGTTTTTTCATCTATAAAAGCATAGGCTCCAATAGGTGCCGTACAACCTCCTTCTAAACGGTTGAGGAACTCACGTTCGATAGAAGTACACACTTGCGATTCGTGATGATTGAGTTGCTCTGCGGCATCTATAGCAAATTGATTTTCTGCCAATGCAGTAACCATAATAGCTCCTTGAGCGGGAGCGGGAATCATCCATCCTAAGTTTACGGCTCCTGCAGGTCGCTTTCCGATACGCTCTAGGCCTGCGGCTGCAAATATGGCTCCATTCCAATCGTTATCCTCTAATTTTTGCAAACGTGTATTTACATTTCCACGAAGATCAACTAAGGTATGTGTTGGATATCTATGTAACCATTGCGCAGTTCTTCGGAGACTTCCTGTTGCAATGACAGCTTCTTTTTGAGCAAAAAACTCTTCATTATCTTTTAAGACCAAAATATCATTTGGATTGGCTCTTTTAAGTACTGCAGCTTGCACAATTCCATCGGCTAATACCGTAGGAACATCTTTCATAGAGTGCACTGCGATATCAATTTCATTATTGAGTAATGCGATATCTAAGTTTTTGGTAAATACCCCTGTAATTCCGATTTCGTAGATCGGTTTATCTAACACTACATCGCCAGAAGATTGTATGGGTACAATTTCGGTTTCGTATCCTAATGCTTCTAGTTCTTTTCGAACTTTGTTGGCCTGCCATAGTGCTAACTGACTATCGCGGGTTCCAATTTTAATTATATTCTGCATCTTTTTTATCCTGTACAGTAGCAAACACCTTAGACATTACTTGAATGCTTTGTTGGATCGACGTATCGTCTTCTTTAAGATGCTTTACAAACTGTGTGGTTATTTTTTGAATGAATCGGGAAGTTACAATTTCTGCTTGTGATGCATCAAAATCTTTAATTTTCTTTTTGTGAAAATCGAGCTCATCTTGCTGAATACTTTGTAGTGAAGCTTTCAATGCATTGATGGCTGGAGTAAATCTTCTGTGATTTAACCATTCATTAAACTCTTCTTTATGTGTTGCAATAATGGCCTCTGCTGCTGGAATTTCTTGCTCTCGGGTAGCTAATGTTTTATCGGTTACCTTAGACAACTCATCTACATTTACTAAGGTAATTCCTTGTTGTTGTACTAAGGCTGGATCTACATTTTCGGGCATCGATAAATCTAGTATCAACAATTCTTTTCCTGGCTGAATATGTGCTGAAGTAACCGTTGGCTTGTCTGCCCCCGTAGACACAATTAAAATATCGGCTTTGGCAATCTCTTCCGATAAATTGGCCATGGAAGCTTTTTCTATAAAAGTGTATTCTTTAACAAAAGCTGCTGCTTTTTCTGCTGTTCTATTAATTAAAGTAACCGATCTATTTGAGGTGTATTCTGCAATATTTTTACAAGCGTGTTTACCCATCTTTCCGAGACCAAAAACCAAAATATTTTTGGAACTGAAATCGTGAACATTATCAATAATGTATTGAATAGCAGCATACGAAACAGAAGTAGTTCCCGAGCTAAGCTTTGTTTGATTCTTAACCTTTTTACTGGCTTGGAGCACTAAGTTAAGTAAACGCTCTAGGTAGGCATTGGTTACCCCAATCTTCTTTGCTTGTTTAAAAGCTATTTTAAGCTGCCCTACAATTTCGTAATCACCTAAGATCTGACTTTCTAAACCAGTACCTATTCTGAATAAGTGGCTTACAGCCTCTTGATTCTTGTACACATTAGAAATATTGGCAAACTCGGTTACATCTCCTTCAGAGTACTTACACAACAATTGAATAAGTTGATAGGGATGATCTGCAAAACCAAAAAGTTCGGTACGATTACATGTAGATAAAATAAATACGCCGTCTACCTTTAAATGCTTTGCCTCTTCTAATAAAGCGATTTGGTGTTCCTTAGATACGCTATATTTTCCACGGGTATTTACATCCGCTTTTTTATAACTTACACCAATACTATAAAAGGTCTTATCTGATTCTAAATACATGGGGTTTCTTGAATACTGCGCAAAAGTAAAAAGATCAATACGATAAAAATGTCGCTAAAAGTACTTTTAATGTCGATTGCAGAATTTTAATACTCTTTTAAGAAAAAGAAAGATAAATGCCTTATTTTTGTAGCAAATATAAGGCTTTAGAACAATTTTATATAGAACGATTCTAAATAAAGAAGTGACATATTATCCGAACACCATGCAAATAAATAACGCTATAAGTACTATTGAAGATATTAGTGTAGAAAACAACTTTCAGTTGGTTCATTTTCAAAACACGTCTTCAGACACAGAACGTTTTGAACGAGAGGTAGATAGCACGTTTATTCAAATACATTTTTGTTTAGAAGGACAAGCAAAGTTTTTATTTAACAATGGAAACTATGCTTTTAATGTTGGAAGTCAGCGTTGTATTTTACTGTATAACCCTCAGCGTGAATTACCCATTAATTTAGAGGTAGCTAAAAACACGACTATGATTTCGTTATTGGTGTCTATTGAAAAATTTCATTCGTTATTTTCAAAAGAAGCAGGGTATATTCACTTTTTAAGTTCAGAAAACATCAACAAAAAATATTACGATGAAAGTGATATTAAGCCTAGTGTTTATATTGTTTTACAACAATTGTTAAGCTCTCATAAAAATACTGCGCTAAGAGAATTGTATGTAAAAGGAAAGATTTATGAACTGTTAAGTCTTCATTTTCAATACGACGATGTTGCTGCTCAAGACAACTGTCCGTTTTTAGTAGATGAGCAAAACGTCTTAAAAATCAGAAAAGCAAAAGACATTATTATTGCAAATATGGCCGAGCCTCCAAGCTTACAAGAGCTAGCAAATGAAATAGGTCTAAATATCAAAAAACTAAAAGAGGGATTCAAGCAAATTTATGGAGATACTGTATATAGTTTTCTCTTAGATTATAAAATGGAACATGCAAGACGTCTTTTAGAAAGCAATCAATTGAATGTAAATGAGGTTGGGTTAAAGGTCGGCTACAGTACGGCGAGTCATTTTATAGCAGCATTCAAGAAAAAATTTGGGACCACACCCAAAAAATACGTCAGCTCACTAGCGTCAAACTCATGAAACAATTAAGTCATTACGATATTCAAAACGAAGAGCGCTCGTTCCCGATTACTATTGTGTGCGATGCAATACGTACTCCTGAAAATATTGGCATGTGTTTTCGCATTGCAGAAAGTTTTGGGGTAAAAAAAATATACCTCCACGAGAACTCTCCAAGTACCGACAATAGAATTGTAAAAAAAACAGCACGAAATACTATTAGTCAAGTCCCTCACGAGCGCTACAGCGATTTTAATCAGCTCTTGCGCGATTTAAAAAGCACAAAACACTCCATTATAGGTATTGAGGTTACCGATAAAAGCATAGGAATTTCCGATTATAATTTCACCTCAAGCACTCCATTAGTATTACTTTTGGGAAGCGAACGTGGGGGTATCGAAAGCCTAGATCATGTAGATGCAACTGTTGCAATACCCATGTATGGAAGAAATTCCTCTATCAACGTAATCCACAGTTTAGCAATTAGCTTATACGAGGTAACACAACAAATCACAAACAACGAAAGAAATTAATTTATGAAAGGCGTTTTACTAGTAAATTTAGGATCTCCAGATAGTACGAGTACAAAAGATGTTCGAAAATATTTAGGCGAATTTTTAATGGATGAACGTGTCATAGACGTTTCATACCTTTTAAGAGCATTTTTAGTGAAGGGAATTATTTTAAACACGAGACCCCGAAAATCTGCCAAAGCCTACCGAAAGATCTGGTGGGAAGAAGGCTCTCCGCTAATTGTTCTTTCTGAGCGCTTACACGAAAAGGTAAAAACAAAAACAGACCTTCCTGTTTCTTTAGCCATGCGTTATGGTAATCCGTCTATGAAACAAGGAATGCAAGAACTGTATGACCAAGGTGTCACCGAAGTATTAATCGTTCCGTTGTATCCTCAATTTGCCATGGCAACTACAGAGACTATTTTAGTTCTCGCCGAAGAGTTGAGAGCTCAACATTTTCCTGAGATGAAACTTGATCATATCCCTGCTTTTTACAACAAAGAAGAGTATATAAAAGTACTTGCAGAAAGTATCAAAGGATATTTAGCAGATAAAGACTGGAATTATTTACTATTCTCGTATCACGGAGTTCCAGAACGCCACATTAGAAAATCAGACATTACTAAGAGTCATTGTAAACTCGATGGCAGTTGTTGTAACACCCCTTCTCCTGCGCATGAGTTTTGCTACAGACATCAATGTTACGAAACCACCAAAGGGGTTGTCGAATATTTAGGACTGAACGAAGAACAGTATAGCACCTCATTTCAATCAAGACTAGGAAGAGACCCTTGGCTACAACCCTATACAGACAAAACCATTGAGCGCCTTGCTGAAGAAGGGAAAGACAAATTAGCAGTTGTAACTCCTGCGTTTGTGTCTGATTGTTTAGAAACACTAGAAGAAATTGGTATGGAAGGAAAAGAAGAATATTTAGAAGCTGGTGGAGCTAAGTTTTATACCGTACCTTGTTTAAATGAAGACGAAAATTGGGTTGACGTTATGGCGACCTGGATTAACAACTGGAAATAGAACTTATGAATTTCTTATACATAAAAGCCCTGCATATCATATTTGTTGTGACCTGGTTTGCTGGTCTCTTTTATATTGTGCGTTTATTTATTTATTATGCTGAAGCAGCTCAAAAAGAAGAACCTGCTAAAAGAATTTTACAGCAGCAATACAAGTTAATGAGTAAACGTCTTTGGTATATTATTACGTGGCCATCGGCAGTTTTGGCAAGTCTCTTTGCGTTTTGGATGCTCTACCTACAACCCGATTATCTGTTAATGGGCTGGATGCACGTAAAATTAAGCTTTGTGTTTGCCTTGTATTTTTACCACGGAGCCTGTCAAAAAATCTACAATCAATTACAAAAAGACCAACTCAAATCTTCTGCATTTAAACTCAGACTTTGGAATGAAGTGGCCACACTTTTACTCTTTGCCATTGTATTTTTAGTAGTCTTAAAAAGTGCTATTAATTGGATTTGGGGTGTTATAGGAATTCTCCTTTTCGGAGTACTGTTAATGCTTTCTATAAAACTCTATAAAAAATTGAGAGCAAAAAAAAGTTGGGATACCGACGATACTTTACAAGAAGACTAGTGCTTGAGAGAGTTTTCAAACGGAATTCTATTTACAATACTTCTTCCTAAGGTTACCTCATCGGCGTATTCTAATTCATCTCCTACAGATATTCCTCTAGCAATGGTTGAGGTTAATACATCAAAAGACTCAATTTGCTTAAAGATGTAAAAGTTCGTGGTATCGCCTTCCATCGTTGAGCTCAAGGCAAATATAATTTCTTTTACGGCTCCCGATTGCACACGTTCAACAAGACTTTCTATTTGTAAATTTTGAGGTCCAATACCTTCCATTGGAGAAATTTTACCTCCTAACACATGATAAACACCTCTATATTGAGATGTACTTTCAATAGCCATAACATCTCTAATATCTTCTACTACACATACCAACTCATGATTTCGATTGGCACTCGCACAAATATCACAGGTCGTAGTATCTGAAATATTATAGCATTTAGAACAGGTATTAATATCGTTTCTGAGGTTGGTTAATGCTGTGGTTAAATAGCCTGTATTTTCTTTAGGTTGCTTGAGTAAATGCAACACCAAACGCAATGCGGTTCGCTTACCAATACCTGGTAAACGAGAAATTTCATTTACCGCGTTTTCTAATAGTTTAGATGAAAATTCCATGAAGGCAAATTTACAATATTACTCACGTATGCCCCATGTTTTTATGGGTAAAATTTTACGAATCCATCTTTGAATTAGAATCAATAATCGCAACTCCAAATTAAACATTATATTCGTAATTCAGAAATTGAATTTATGCAGCCACTTCACATATTACTCCTTATCGTATGCTATTTTGGGGTATTAATTTTCATCTCTTTTCTCACTGGAAAAAAAGCAACCAATGCAACCTTCTTTAAGGCCAACAATCAATCGCCATGGTATTTAGTGGCCTTTGGAATGATTGGAGCCTCCCTCTCTGGAGTCACTTTTATATCGGTGCCTGGGTGGGTAGAAACCCAATCGTTGAGCTATATGCAAATGGTATTTGGCTATGTGGTGGGTTATGCTATTATAGGACTTATTTTATTACCATTATACTACCGTTTAAACCTCACCTCAATTTACACCTATCTCGAAGATCGATTTGGAGCCTATTCTTATAAAACAGGAGCAGCCTTTTTTTTACTTTCTCGAACTATTGGTGCAGCCTTTAGACTCTTCTTAGTAGCTAATGTATTGCAATTACTGTTATTTGATGAATATGGCATTCCTTTTTGGCTGACTGTGATTATTACCATTCTACTCATTTGGCTCTATACCTTTAAGGGAGGAATTAAAACCATTGTTTGGACAGATACATTGCAAACCTTATTTATGCTTATTGCTGTTGGCGTTTGTATTTACACGGTATCAGATGCTTTACAAATCGACAATCTTTTTGAGTACGTCTTCGAAAACGAACATTCTCAAATCTTCTTTTTCGACGATTGGAAAACAGGAAATTATTTTTGGAAACGCTTTTTGTCAGGAGCATTTATTGCAGTAGTTATGACTGGGCTTGACCAAGATATGATGCAGAAAAACCTTACGTGTAGAAACCTAAAAGATGCTCAAAAAAACATGTTTTGGTTTACCATAGTCTTGGTAGTGGTCAACTTTTTCTTTTTGGCACTCGGTGTTTTACTCACAGCCTATGCTGCTCAAAACGGACTTGATGCACACAAAGATGAACTCTTTCCTTTAGTAGCCTCAAGTGGGTCTTTGGGTATAGCAACTGCTTTGTTTTTTGTGTTAGGCTTAATTGCAGCAGCCTACTCTAGTGCAGATTCTGCGCTAACTTCACTTACAACATCGTACAGTATTGATATTTTAGAAATCGACAAAAAGAAAACCCCCAAAGAGCAAGAAGTCTCGAGAAAGAAAAGTCATGTATTATTTTCAGTAATCCTAATCATCACCATTTTAATATTTAAATACTTTATCGCTGACGAGAGTGTCATTGCTAAAATATTTCAATTTGCAGGCTACACTTACGGACCTCTTTTAGGGCTGTATGCTTTTGGTTTATTTACACAATGGAAGGTATATGATAAGGCGGTTCCGTATATCTGTATTGCCGCTCCAATACTCACCTACGCAACCAATTATGCAACGATACACTATGCACAATTTGACTTTGAGTTTTTTGTGTTAGTCCTCAATGGATGCTATACCTTTTTAGGACTACTCTTGTGTAAACGTAAAAACTAAATAAGTTTCTTAAAACTTAAATAAGTTGTATTTTTACCTGTCTTATAAAAGCAAGCATGGCAAAAGATTTAAGCGACTACAGAAAGTCATACGAAAAACACGAACTACTTGAAGAGCACTGTCCTGAAAACCCCATGGAGCTTTTTCAGCAATGGTTTATCAATGCCGACAATTCGAACACTGTTGGAGAAACAAATGCAATGACCGTAAGTGCAATTGGCGCAGATGGATTTCCGAAAAGCAGAGTTGTTTTACTCAAAAAATACACTTGGGAAGGCTTTGTATTTTACACCAATTATACGTCTGAAAAAGGAACCGCAATTCTAGCCAATCCAAACATTTGCTTGTCTTTTTTTTGGGGCGCTTTAGAACAACAAATCATCATTAAAGGAAAAGCTAGAAAACTCGCTGAAAACCTTTCGGATGGGTATTTTGAATCTAGACCCGATGGCAGTAAACTAGGTGCCTGGGCATCGAGTCAAAGTGAGGTTGTGCCCTCAAGAGCTTATCTAGAGGAACGCTTACACGAATTCGGAAAACAATTCGAAGGAAAAGAGATTCCTAGACCTCCACATTGGGGCGGATTTTTAGTAGAGCCAGTATCTATAGAATTTTGGCAAGGAAGACCCAATAGAATGCACGATAGAATTAGATATAGCTTGCAAGAAGATTTTTCTTGGAAATTAGAACGATTAGCTCCTTAAAATTTTATATTTTCAACCCCTTAAGGTCGTTTTTATGAAAACATTGTACATTGTACGCCACGCAAAATCATCTTGGGACTATCCTAAAATTGAAGATATCGATAGACCCCTAAAGCAAAGAGGTATTAAAGACGCACATATGATGTCTAAAATACTGAGCGAACAAATAACAAAACCTGATGTTTTTGTTTCTAGTAGCGCAAATAGAGCATTACACACTGCTGTTATTTTCTGTGAAAATTTTGATTATCCATTATCCAATCTAAAAATTAAAAAGCAACTGTATAGCTTTAGTGATGGATATTTGGTAAAAACAGTCAAAGCCCTAGACGACGGTTTTAGTTCAGCCATCATCTTCAGTCATGATCATGGGATAAACACCTTTGTCAATAAATTTGGAAGTAAACCCATTGCTCACGTACCTACATGTGGAATTATTGGTATTCAATTCGACGAAAAACACTGGAAAAACATTAAATCTGGAATCACTATTTTAACAGAAAACCCAAAAGACCACAAATAAGCATTGCCTGTGTTGAATATTAAAAAATATGCTGCGATAGATATTGGTTCCAATGCCATACGCTTGTTAATAGCGAACGTTATTGAATCGGAAGGAAAGGAAACGCAGTTTAGAAAATCTGCTTTAGTACGTGTCCCAATTCGTTTAGGTGCCGACACTTTTGTTTCTGGCAAAATAAGTAAGGGCAATACCAACAGAATGATTGATGCCTTAGAAGCCTTTAAGTTATTAATGCATGTTCATGGTGTAGAAAAGTACAAGGCTTGTGCTACTTCGGCACTTCGTGAATCTGAGAATGGACAAGATGTCGCTAATGAAATTTTTGATAAAACTAACGTAAAAATCGACATCATTACAGGAAAGGAAGAAGCGGCCATCATTTCTTCTACAGACCTTAACGAATTGATAGAAAGTGATGCCTCTTACTTATATGTAGATGTAGGTGGAGGAAGTACAGAGTTTACTATATTTTCTAAGGGGAAAATCGTAAAATCTAAATCGTTTAAAATGGGTACCGTTCGATTACTGAATAACCCAAAAGCAAAAAATAAAGAAATCTTTAAAGAAGTGGAGCAATGGATTAAAACCCATACAGCACCCTTTAAAAAGATTTCATTAATTGGTTCGGGAGGAAACATCAACAAACTGTTTAAACTCTCGGGCAGAAAAGAAGGGAAACCTATTTCTTTTATTTATCTCGATGCTCAATACCAGTTTTTAAAGAAAATGAGCTACGAAGATCGTATTTCAGAATTAAGTTTAAACCCAGATCGAGCCGATGTTATTATTCCAGCCACCAAAATCTATTTATCTGCCATGAAATGGAGTGGTGCTCGAAAAATTTATGTTCCAAAAATAGGTTTAGCAGACGGTATCATTAAAAGCATTTACTTTAACACCATCTAAGAATACACTTCTTAGTAAATATTAGCGAGCGCAGAAGTCTAAAAGGTGCTCATCAAATTGGTCTCCTTGAGCCATAAATACCGTTTCAATAGCTAAATACTGTAACTGAGGAAGCTTACCTTCTAAGCGCATAAAATCTTTTTCTGTAGTAAGAATAAGTTTGTTGGCAGTAGGAATACCCTTAAATACTTTGGTAATCTTGGTAAGGTCTGCAGAAGAAAAATCGTGATGATCTGGATATTGTAAATGGATAACATCAAACTGTTGACTTGATAAAAATTCAGAAAGAGGCTTAGGGTTTGCAACGCCTGTTACCAACAACACCGTATACTCTGAAAGAGACGCAACCTGAAGTCCATTTGAAGCCCCATGTAAGGTACTCGCATATCGAATACTGCTAAAATACACAGGAACATTAAAGTGTTGTTGTATCCGTTTAGAAAGTGCTTCTTGCTCTGCCACACCACAATGGTCAGGACATTTGGTTACTACAATACAATCTGCTCTTCTTGCGCCAACTCTCAATTCTCTTAAGTTCCCCATAGGCAAAAGAAAATCATCTAAAAACAAATCGTCATAAGGGGTTAAAAGAATATAAAATCCTGCCTTTAATTTCCTGTGCTGAAATGCATCATCTAGCACCACTACCTCGGGTTGCTTTGTTTTTTCTAATTGACGAATCCCCGCTACCCTATCTTCGTGAACAGCTACAGTAATATCCTTAAATTTTTTATAAAACTGTAAAGGCTCGTCTCCCACATCTTTCGCGTCATGTATTGCTTGAACCTCTAAAAATCCTGAAGTTTTCCTTTTATACCCTCTACTCAATACGGCTAATGTATACTGTTTTTTTAAGAGTCGAATCACATATTCAGTCATGGGTGATTTTCCTGTTCCTCCCGTAGATAGATTACCAATAACAATTACTGGAAACGAAAAAGAAGTAGCCTTGAATAAACCAGCATTAAACATGGCATTTCTAAGGCTCGTTACCAATCCGTACAGTATTGCAAAAGGAAACAGTAAAAATCGAAGTAATTTCATTAGAACGAAAGTAATTAAAAATCTTAACTTTGGCTACGCAACAGCGATACTAAAAACATGATCATATGACCATTTCTGATGTTACTAAAGCCATAGAAGAAGTAGCCCCATTACATTACGCAGAAGATTTTGACAATGTAGGGCTTCTTGTAGGAGATGCAGCCACCCAAGTTCGTGGAGTTCTGGTAACCCTAGACACCTTGGAGGAAACTGTAGATGAGGCCATTGGCAAAAACTGTAATCTCATTGTTAGTTTTCATCCAATTATTTTTAGTGGTCTTAAAAAAATCACCGGTAAAAACTATGTAGAACGAGTGGTACTTAAGGCGATTCAAAACAATATTGCTATTTACGCTACCCATACTGCCTTAGACAATAGTAAAGAGGGAGTCTCGGCTAAGATAGCCAGTGTTTTACAACTGAAAAACACCCATATTTTAGTCCCAAAAAAACACCTCATTCAAAAGCTGAGTACTTATGTTCCTCAAGAACATATAGACACAGTAAGAAACGCATTGTTTGCTGCTGGTGCTGGTAGTATTGGAAAATACAGTCAGTGCAGTTTTACCAGTCAGGGTATTGGAAGTTTTTTACCTCATGAAGACGCAAATCCAACACTGGGCACTCCAGGGAAATTACACAGCACAGAAGAAGTACAACTACAAGTGGTTTTTGAAGATCAATACACCGCTGCAGTTTTAAAGGCACTATTTGAAGCGCACCCCTATGAAGCGGTAGCCTACGAACTTATAAAAACAGAAAATATCCACAACGATATTGGCATGGGTATGGTTGGAGAGCTCCCTGAACCCATGGATACCAACCATTTTTTAGGGTATCTAAAAGAGCACATGCAAACCGACATGATTAGGCATACACAAGCACTCAATAGACCTATCAAAACAGTGGCCGTTTTAGGAGGTTCGGGAAGTTTTGCCATAGATCAGGCAATCCGTGTAAAAGCAGATGCTTATGTAAGTGCAGATTTTAAGTATCACGATTTTTTTAAAGCAGAAGGACGCATCTTGCTAGCTGATATTGGACATTATGAAAGTGAACAGTTTACAAAAAATCTTTTGGTTGACTATCTTACAAAAAAATTCACTAATTTTGCAATCGTTTTATCACAAAAAAGTACAAATCCAATTTATTATATATAAACATGGCAAAGAAGAAAGAAGTAACGGTTGAAGAAAAATTAAGAGCGCTCTACGACCTTCAATTAATCGATTCTAGAATTGATGAGATTCGTAATATGAGAGGAGAATTACCTCTTGAAGTAGAAGACTTAGAAGATGAAGTTGCCGGATTAAATACAAGACTTTCTAACTTAGCTGAAGATGTTGCTAACTTAGAAACCGACATCAACAACAAAAAGATTGCCATTTCTGAAGCGCAAGCGTTGATCAAAAAATACGAAGAGCAACAGAAGAAAGTTCGCAACAATAGAGAATTCGATTCTTTAAGCAAAGAAATTGAATACCAAGATTTAGAAATGCAACTTGCTGAAAAAAGAATCAATGAATTCAAAGCAAAAATTGCGCAGAAAAACGAAATCATTGCCAGTACTGAAGAGAAATTAGCACAGCAACAACAACACTTAGATCACAAGAAAAAAGAGTTAGATGCTATCTTAAAAGAAACTGAGAAAGAAGAAGCTTTATTAGAAAAAAAATCAAACGAATTTTCTGAGTCTATAGACGATCATTTACTTCAGGCTTATACAAGAATTAGAAAGAAGGTTAAAAATGGTTTAGCTGTAGTTTCTATCGAAAGAGGAGCTTCTGGTGGATCGTTCTTTACTATTCCTCCACAAGTACAATTAGAAATTGCTACACGTAAGAAAATTACCATAGACGAGCACAGTGGACGTATCTTAGTAGATGCTGGTTTAGCAAACGAAGAAAAAGAGAAAATAGACAGTTTATTTTCTTAAGAAATACAAACAAAAACAAAAAACGCGAAGCTTAAAGCTTCGCGTTTTTTTTGACTATACTAATATTAATAGTTGAGAGTTTTTAAGTAGGCTAACTTCTGTTGCCAAACCTCTAAGTCTTTCTTAATCTGTGTAACTTTATTCTCTACATTTTGTACAAACGGATTATCGTCTGATGATGTGGTGATAAAACTCAAGTTATTTTCTAATTGCTGAATTTCGCGAATTGAATCGTCAATTTTCTTTCTAATAAACGATTGTTCGCCATCGAGTTTTCTAATATTTTCTGCAGCAACATAGCCATTAACAATATTCTTAAACTTTAGCAATGAAATCTCTTCCTCAGATAAACTTAATCCACTTAATTGCTTTTCAATTTGTTTATTAAACGCAATATCTAAGTTTTTAGCACTTTTATGAGGTGTTCCAATGGCATTCCATTGTTCCATCACTTCTAAAATCTCTTCTTTGGTCGGTTTTTTAGAAAAGGTCAACTTCTCTAAAAACACTTTCTTTTCCTCTACTAAAGCGAGTTGCTCTTTAGACAATTCATTTTTCTGACTGTGAAAGCGATCAAAGTAATGGTTACAGGCATTTTTAAACTCTTTCCAAATAGTATCTGAAAATTTACGAGGTACATGTCCAATTTTTTTCCAATCGGCTTGAATCTTTTTAAATTTCTCTGTAGTCTCTTCCCAGTCTTCACTGTCTTTTAACGATTCGGCTAATGCTACAAGTGCTTTCTTTTTTTCGAGATTTTCTTGTTGACCTGATTTCTCTGACTTGTAAAAAGCGTTTTTTTCATGATTAAACTTTTTGGTCGCTTTTTTAAATTTTTGCCATACCTCTTAACTTTTCGCATATGGTAATTTACCAGCGTCGAAATACTGTTTACGAAGCACTTCTATTTCTTTAATGCTTTTTTGCCAATCTTTATGCGATTTATTTTTTGAGGTATCGTAGGCATTAATCTGTTCTATAACAGCCATCTTTTTCTCCATAATCTCTTGCACTTGAGACTTTAACGATTTGTAATAATCGTGTCTCTTATCGTGAATCTTTTTGGTGGCAGCACTAAACTTTTGCCAAACCTCTTCGCGGAGCTCTTTTGCAACAGGACCAATATCTTCTTTCCATTCTTTATGTAAGCCTTGTAGTTCCTTAAAGGCAAGGTTAACATCTTGAACATCTATAAGTGCTTCTGCTTTCTTAATTAACTCAAGTTTTTGTTCTAAGTTATTTTTAAAGTCTAAATCTCTAAAATCATTACTTAAATGTAATAGATCGTAGAAACGCTCTACATGGTGATGGTAAATTTTCCAGGTATCGTTGTATTTGGTTTTGGGAACAGGCCCTATGCTTCTCCATGAATTTTGCAACTCTCTAAATTGCTTATACATGGTATTGGTATCTGCTTGGTCTATAAGTTCCTTTAATTGTTCAATAACTAACGTTCTTTTTTCAAGATTTACCTTAAGCTGTGTGTCTAATTCGGCATAATACGCATCTCTTTTTTTCTTGTATTCTGCTAACAAGCTATTGTATGTCGCTTTTATGGGACTCGAGAACTGAAAATCGATAGATTCACCTCCTTCGGCTAAAAACTGTGCTTTCTTTTCGGCTAACAATGCACCAAATTTTTGATTGAATGCCGCTTTAATAGCATCTGTTTTCGATTTAATCTTCTGAATGGGCTCCTCTTTAAGGCATTGGTCTAGCATGCCTACTAGTTCTTCAAGACTTAGCGTATCATAGGCAACGCTTTTATTATCCTGCTCACCTGCGTTCTCCTCTTCAGCGTCACTATCGTCTTCCGACGTTTTAGCCACTTCATTTTCAACAGCTTCAACAGCCTCGTTGTCTTCAGAAGAATTTTCAGTTGGTGTAGGAGCATCAGTAACTTCTTCAGTAGCTGGAGTTGTAGTTTCTGAAGTGTGCTCTTCTAGGTTATTTTGATTTACAGGGGTTTCAGCATTTGACTGTGCCTTTTCTTTGCTGTTCTCTAACATATATACAATGTTTACGGTTCCAAATTATTTGTCTATAAAGATACTCACAACTTACAAAACCACAAAACTTATAGAAATAATAAAAGAGACTATGTAGTATTCCAAATACGCCAAGAAGCCTCTGCTTGAAGCACTAACATTTCATAACCATTTTTAAGCTGGGCCCCCTTGACTTCTCCTTTTTGTAAAAAAGTAGTTTTTTCGGGGTTATAAATCAGGTCATACAGTAAGTGAGCACTAGTAAGTGCATGGTAAGGAAGTTCTGGTGCGTCTGCTGTATTAGGATAAGTGCCCACAGGTGAGCAGTTGATGAGCAGAGTATACTCTTCCAGTAATGCTGGGGTGAGTTTATGGTAGGACAGCATTTCATTGTCCTTAGGATTTCTTGAAACAAAACGATAGGCTATTCCTAACTCTTGCAATGCATATGCAACCGCTTTTGAAGCCCCTCCTGTTCCTAAAATAAGTGCTTTGGTATGATGGGGTTGTAATAAGGGAGTAAGCGAATCTCTAAATCCAATACTATCGGTATTATAGCCCTTTAAGGTACCATTTGGCAACACTCGAATGGTGTTTACGGCTCCAATAGCACTCGCTGCAGCATCCATTTCATCGAGATAACTAATGATTTCTTGTTTGTAGGGAATAGTAACATTAAGCCCTTTTAAATGATCTTGATGTTGTTTAAGTTGCTTGGGAAGCATCACTAATGAAGCAATATCGAAGTTAACATACGATGCATTTGCAATGTTCTCATCGGCAAACTTCTGCGTAAAGTAGCGTCTAGAAAAGGAGTAGGCTATATCCTTTCCAACAAGCGCAAAAAGGGACATATTAGTTTCTTTTTCGATGTTTTCCATAGTAATCTATAACGAGAATTAAAGCGATTCCCACCACAATATACCCGATAGCTATCCAAGTTTCAGAAGCTGAAAAGTCTGGAAAATACCGTTGGTAATTCTCAATAATTTTATTGTTTTGTTGATCGAGTAAAAATGTACCATCAACTTGTTTAAATACTTTTTCTTTCCAAGGCCAAACGATTCCTAAAGAGCCCGTAATAAACCCAATAATCACTGCCATAACAATTTGATGGTAGCGTTTTAAAACATAGCTCAAAATATGTGAAATAGAAACTAAACCAAAAGCAGAGCCTGCTGTAAAAACCCCAATAATTTTAAGATACCTGAGTTGAGTTGGATTGTTTACAAATGAAAAATCACCACGAATAACTTGAGTCATTACCTCAAATAACACATTGACAGAGTCTACCAGTAAAAGGACATAATTACCCAACAAAATAAGAATAAACGATCCTGAGAGTCCTGGGAGTGTCATGCCAGAAACGCCAATAATACCACAAACAAACACAAACCAAAGATTGTCGTTTTCTTTTGCAGGCGTCATTAAGCTAATTCCTATTCCAATACCAATACCAACACACAGCCAGATGATATTTTTAAAGCTCCAATCGTTAAAGTCTTTAGAGATGTAGTAAATAGACCCGATAATCATTCCAAAAAACCAACTCCAAACATAGCGCTCGTAATGCGACAGCAAATAGTCTAACACGAGTGATATGCTAAAATAGCTAAACACGCTTCCAGCCATAATTAGGAATAAAAATCGTGCATTGGTATACCTAAAAAAGCTACGAAAACGTCCGTTAAGCACAAGTTTTAAAGCCTTTAGGTTGATTTTTTGAAAAGAATAAATCAGCTCTTCATAAAAGCCTAAAACAAATGAAACCGTACCGCCAGAAACTCCGGGAACTTTATTAGCAGCCCCCATAGCAAGTCCTTTTAGAAAAAGGATGAGTTGTTGTATCAACGTTCCTTTAGCTGCCATAGTTTAGGTATTTCTGCTTGCAATACGTTCTAATACTAGAATCAGTCCGAAACCAAAAAACGCCAAAAGTAAGGCGTATACCAACTGAGCATCGCCATTAAAATGAAAAGGGGAAATGCTTTCTTGCTGAAAAGGCACCTCGACTCCTTTTGAATTTAAGCGATAGGTCAGGGTGTTTTTCCATGGCCATATTTTATTTAGAGATCCTAAAATAAACCCTGTTAATACCGCCAGAGTAGTATTGTGATAGTGTTTAAACAACCACTTTAAAACTTTAGAAAAAGAGAGTAATCCAAAAATAGCCCCTAGTCCAACTACAGAAATAGTAAAAAGGTCTCTAGTATTTACCGCTGTTAAAATGGGTGTATAGGCCCCAAGGAGAACCAAAATAAAGGCTCCTGAAATACCAGGAAGTATCATAGCACAGATGGCAATAGCCCCGGCAATAAACATAAATACTGGAGAAGCATTTTCGGAAACTAAAGGATTGAGTGTGGTAATATAAAACGCAACCGCTGCCCCCAATACTAAAGCTAGTACCGTTTTGTAATTCCATTGGCTAATTTGTTTTCCAATAAAAAGGATACTGGCTAAAACCAAACCAAAAAAGAAAGACCACAATAAAACAGGCTCATTTTCGAGTAGCCATTTAATGCCTTTAGCCAAAGAAATAATACTCACAAAAATTCCTGCAAAAAGCGCTACTAAAAAAGATCCGTTGAGTTGAGTCCAAGCTGCTTTAAGTCCCTCTTTTCGAAGTGTTTTCCACAACTTTACATCAATAGCACTAATAGCACCTAATAGCTCTTCGTATATTCCTGAAATAAAAGCAATTGTTCCTCCAGAAACTCCAGGAACAACATCAGCAGCTCCCATAGCCATTCCCTTTAAAGAAATAACTATATAATCTTGGACTTTTCGTTTCATGTTTGTTTGGTTTCTAGTTACGAATATAGAAGTTTTGAAACAATATCGCTGTACCTATGATTGCTTATTATGCGTATCTTTACGTTTTAACTTTTAAACCTTTCCCGATGAAAAAAAATAGTATACTCATTTTATTGATAAGCGTTATATGGATGAGCTGTAATGAAACGAAAGAAAAAAAAGCAGCTGTGGTTACTGAAACCGAATCTACCCTCAACATTTACCCAATAAGTCATGCTACTGCTGTGCTTACCTCAGGAAAAACCACCATTTATATCGATCCCACTGGAGGTAAAGAAGCCTTTGCCAACTACGCAGCTCCTACTGTGGTGTTTATTACAGATATTCATGGCGATCATATGAGCATAAAAACTTTACAAGCGTTAGACTTAACTGCTACCACTTTAATTGCTCCAGCTGCTGTCATAGAAAAACTTCCTGCAGATATTGCAAAAACCTTAGTGACTTTAAATAATGGTGACAGTATTGATCTACCAGACTTAAAAGCGGAAGCAATTCCTATGTACAATCTTAGAGAAGAAGCTCTGCGTTTTCATTCTAAAGGAAGAGGAAACGGATATGTACTCACCTTGGCCGGTGAACGTTTATACTTTTCGGGCGATACGGAAGATATTCCAGAAATGAGAGCTTTACAAAATATAGACCGTGCATTTGTTTGTATGAATTTACCATATACCATGACTGTGGAAAGCGCAGCGAGTGCGGTACTAGAATTTTCTCCGAAGAAAATCTATCCCTATCATTACCGAGGAACAAATGGAATGATTGATGTGGCTAAATTCAAACAATTGGTCAATGATGCCCAAAAAGACATTGAAGTAGTTCAATTAAATTGGTATCAATAAGCCTTATTGTGTTGCTTTTCGATAGGCAACTAATAATTTTTGAACCTTTGGTGATTTAAATACCACTGGATGTAATTCCTTCATAATTTGGTGGTATTCAAAATCTATAGAAAATCCATTTTTTAGATGTGCTATTCCTTCTTTTTCATTTTGTAAAATGAGAAATAGACCACTAAGCCTGTATTCAATTTCAGCAAAATCGGTATACAATTTCTCTGCATTTTCGAGAACAGCAATAGCTTCTTTGTATTCACCTAAAAACAACAAAACATCCGATAATGCAACATAAATTTCAATATCGTTATCTTTTAAAGACAGACACTGACGGAATCCGTTTGCCGCTTCTTCAAAGAAGTTAAGTTGCATATTTATTTGGGCATACTTTCTCCAATAAAGCGGGTTATCTTCATCAATCTTAATGGCTTTATTGGTATAGTACAGCGCTTTTTGATAGTCTTCTTCTTGATAATACGCTTCCGTAAGAAGAATCCAACCTTTATCTAAAAGTGGATCTTCATGCACTGCTTTTTTATAATACTCTATAGCAGCATCTAACCGATCTAATTTTTCGTAGCACTCTCCTATTCGTACATATGCAAAAGCCGTAGGATCGTCTAACTCTAACGTCACCAAATAATTGTCAATGGCTTCTTCAAACTGACCTAATTGCTCCAGTGTTTTTGCTTTTTCGAGGTAGCCTCCAATAAAAGACTCGTCAATTAATACAGCATAATCGAAGGCCGTTAAGGCCTCTTTAAACATATTGAGTATAAAATATTGACGTCCTAACTGATGCCAGGCGACCTCACAGTATGGATTTCTATCGATATATGTATTTAAAAATGAAATGGCTTGTTCGTGATCCTTTTCCATATCAAAACAATACACCACATTGTACAAGGCAGAATAATCTTCATAATCGACATCGATACATTTTGCGAAGTTTAAACGTGCATTTTCAAAATCGTCTAAATACAAATACTCCATCCCCATTAACGACCAAATATCGACCTGATCATCTGTTTTGAGCAAAGCAATTTGAAGACTTTGAATAGCTTCCATATGCATTCCTTTTTTGGAAAGTATGGTCGCCTTCTGAATATAGACCTCGTCGTTATGAGGGTCTAGTTGTTCTAATTTTTTGACTAACTGTGTTGCCTTTTCTAAATTGTTGTCAAAAATGAGAATTTCTACTTGCAACAACTTAAGGTCTATAGATGAAGGATGCTGTTGAAGACCTAAGGTAACCGCTTTTTTGGCGAGTGAATGTTTTCCAGTGTCTAAATAGTGAAGAATAATCTCCTCAAATTCAACTAAATCAAAGAAATACACACTATTTGTCTTTAACATAGACTCAAACTTAGATAAAGGCATAGGCATTAGTTTTGAAAGACTATTTAAATGTA
Organism: Flavobacteriaceae bacterium; assembly: GCA_965659555.1. Taxonomy (GTDB): domain Bacteria; phylum Bacteroidota; class Bacteroidia; order Flavobacteriales; family Flavobacteriaceae; genus Polaribacter. The sequence continues at coordinate 36,478 of CBFHVY010000002.1, read as the reverse complement.
CTATTAACAAAGATGCTTCTCATTTAAGATGGCTTTTGTTTTCAACAATTTAATTAACAACTAGAATCGTGCCATTTGAAATGCTTTTACTTGGATTAATTTTGCGTATTGAGTTTTTTCGTTTAGTTTTGCTTAACTTTAGCTATCAGCTAAACTGATAGATTTCTCATGAGCAAAAAGATATTATTAAACTCTAAAGAAATTGAAATAATTCTTCATCGATTAGCCTGTCAGTTAATTGAAAACCACAACGATTTTTCTGATTCTGTTCTTATAGGGCTCCAACCCCGTGGGGTGTATTTGGCCAAACGCCTAGCGACACTTTTAGAAGAAGAATACCATATTAAAAACCTTTCGCTAGGGCTCTTAGATTTTACCTTTTACCGAGACGATTTTAGACGTAGAGAAGAACCCTTAGAAGCAACCAATACAGAAATTAATTTTTTAATTGAAAACAAAAAGGTAGTCATTATAGACGATGTCTTGTTTTCGGGACGAAGTGTACGTTCTGCCCTATCGGCTTTACAATCGTATGGAAGACCTGCTGCCATTGAGTTATTGGTACTTATAGACCGAAGGTTTAGCAGACATTTACCCATACAACCCAATTACAGAGGTAGACAAGTGGACGCTATAAATGAAGAAAAAGTTCTGGTGAACTGGAAAGAAACGCATGCAAAAGATGCAGTCTATATAGACGAACAATAAATTATGAAGCAACTCAGTGTAGAACATCTTTTAGGTATAAAATATCTCAACGCAAACGATATTCACCTAATTTTTGAAACGGCAAATCATTTTAAAGAAGTGATTAATAGGCCTATTAAGAAAGTTCCATCACTACAAGACATTACCATCGCAAACCTGTTTTTTGAAAACAGTACGCGAACCAAACTCTCTTTTGAACTCGCAGAAAAGAGACTCTCAGCAGATGTAATCAATTTTTCTGCAAGTCAATCTTCGGTAAAAAAAGGGGAAACCTTAATCGATACGGTAAACAATATTCTTTCGATGAAAGTAGACATGGTAGTTATGCGTCATGCCAGCGTTGGTGCAGGAGTATTTCTCTCTAAACACATCAATGCTAAAATTATTAATGCTGGAGACGGAACGCACGAGCATCCTACGCAAGCCCTTTTAGACAGTTACTCTATCAAAGAAAAGCTAGGAAGTGTAAAAGGAAAAAAGATTGTCATAGTTGGCGATATTTTGCATTCAAGAGTGGCGTTATCAAACATCTTTGCCCTACAACTACAAGGGGCCGAAGTACAGGTCTGTGGACCTACAACCTTAATTCCAAAATACATTACGAGCTTAGGCGTAACCGTAGAAACCGACATCAAAAAAGCACTAGAATGGTGTGATGTGGCCAACGTATTACGGGTACAAAACGAACGAATGGATATCAATTATTTTCCATCTACAAGAGAGTATACCCAACTTTTTGGCATCAACAAATACCTCTTAGATAATCTCGGAAAAAAGATTACCATCATGCATCCAGGACCTATTAACAGAGGGGTTGAAATTACGAGTGATGTTGCAGACTCAGACCAATCAATAATACTTAATCAGGTTGAAAACGGAGTTGCAGTACGAATGGCTGTTATCTATTTACTAGCACAACAAATAAAACGAAAGTAATGCAGATTGTTCAAAAATCAGCGTATGTACAGCTCATTATTGAAGCAGAGGACGCATACTCTTTTGAAAATTCGCTTGAAAAAGACCTGTCTGCTTTTCACAATACCCATGTTATTATTGAAGTTTCAGAAAGTATTAACATTTCTGAACAAGAAAATTTACTATTTTTGAGAATCGCACGTCATAAAAAGGAACATGGCACATCATTTGTTGTAGTCTATTCCAATGTTGACATCGATACCGTACCCGAAGAAGTGAATATGGTTCCAACGCTTATTGAAGCTGAAGACATCCTTGAAATGGAAGCCATAGAACGCGACTTAGGGTTTTAATACACAAAAACAATTGGATGGTTAAAAGACTACTTTTAATTTCTTTTTTACTGCTTTCCCTTACTGTGTTTTCTCAGAAAAGCCTCAGTAAGGTTACTGCTGCACCCAATCCATTTGTAAACAACACTACTATTTCAATTGAATCTACGATTGACCAAACGGTACTCTTTAGTGTGCGAAATGTGATTGGTAAAACCGTTTACCGCAAGGAAGTAGTGCTTAAAAAAGGGAAGAACAACATTCCATTTTCAAAAAACGATCTGCAAAATGGGATGTATATTTATGCCATTCAAAATAGCACAGAATTAATTTCTAAACGTTTGGTAATTAAATGAGTATAACCCTCACTATTTTGGGTTGTCATTCTGCCACTCCTCGTGCAAACGCCTTTCCTACTGCACAATACTTACAAATTAATAATCGTCATTTTTTAATTGACTGTGGTGAAGGCACCCAACGTCAGATGCGTAAATACAAAGTAGGTTTTGCCAAAATTGACCATATTTTTATTTCTCATTTACATGGCGATCATTTCTTCGGATTGATAGGACTGCTGAGCACGTATGGAATATTAAACAGAGAGAAACCGCTTCACATCTACGGTCCAAAAGGATTGAAAGAAGTGACTGAATTACAGCTTAACCTATCGAAATCTCATGTCCATTACGAGTTGTGTTTTCATGAGTTGTCCTCAAAAACCTCCACTTTAATTTATGAAGATGATAAGGTTACCGTTCATACCTTACCCCTGTCTCATAGAGTGTACACCAATGGATTTTTATTTCGCGAAAAGTTAAAACCACGTTCCCTAAACATGGAGCGCGTTGCACAATACCCCGAAATTGAAATCTGCGACTACAACAATTTAAAAGCAGGCAAAGATTTTAAAACCAGTGGTGGAACCCTCATAAAAAACGAAACGCTTACGTTCGATCCTCCCCAACGGTTATCGTATGCCTATTGTAGTGATACGGTATATAAGCCTACGTTGATTCCTTTACTAAAAGAAGTTTCCTTGCTGTACCATGAGGCGACTTTTTTAAACGACAAAAAAGACTTGGCAAAAAAAACCAAGCATAGTACTGCACAACAAGCGGCTAGCATTGCCAAAGGCGCCGATGTAGGCACCTTGGTTATTGGTCATTATTCGAGTAGATACAACGATATTCAAGCGTTCTACGAAGAAGCATCTCAAGAGTTTGCCAACGTACGTTTAGCAGAAGCTGGAAAAGTTATTCATATTGATTAGTCGATAGTAACACTAAAGTACAGGCTACTTCTACGGCTATACCTTCAGCCTCCAACACCTTTTCAAAAGCTCTATTTTCTGTTCCAGGATTAAAAATAACATGTTTAGGACGAAGTTTTACGATGGGTTCGTAATATGTTTTTTGACGTTCTGGATTGACATAAAGCGTTACCGTGTGCACTTCATTTGCTTTAGGAAAATCGGTTACAATAGGCACATCTAAAACCTTCCCTGGCCTTAATCCTACTGCGATTACAGGAATGTTGTGCGCTCTTAATTTTCGAATAGCCATATTGGAATAACGCACTTCATTTTCAGATGCTCCGAGTACGAGGGTGGTTTTAAACATATGTTAAGGTTACGTTAAACACTGTTAACTAAGGTAACAAAAATATACCATAGGCAGTCTATTAAGGACAATAACAATCAATCAAAAAACAACCCATGAAAAAATTAATCATGTTATGTATGCTTTTCGTAGCATCGAACACTTTTGCTCAACTAGCCAAAGACAAACTCCCAAAACCTGGTGTTATATCGGGTAAAATTATAGATAACACCTCCAAAGAACCTCTTCCTTATGTAAACATCGTTATTCGCGATATGGCCAAAGCTGTCATTACAGGAGGAATTACCACAGATGCTGGTAGTTTTGAAATTAAAGACATTCCTGAAGGAAAGAGTATTGTTGAAATACAATTTATTGGATATAAAACTATTTCTAAAGAAATCAGCATCACGAATAAAGCAAAACAACTTAACCTTGGTACTATTGTATTAACCGAAGACGCTGCCAAACTAGACGAAGTTGTGGTAAGAGCTGAGCTATCTACGGTAGTTCAGAAGGTAGACCGTAAAGTAATTAATGTTGGAAAAGATTTAACAGCAACAGGAACTAGTGCTTCTGAATTGTTAAACAATGTTCAATCGGTAAGTGTTGATAGTCAAACAGGGGCTATTAGCCTTCGTGGAAATGAAAATGTACGTGTACTTGTAGACGGAAGACCTACAAATATTTCTGCTGCTCAATTATTAAAGCAAATCCCTTCAACCTCTATTAAGAGTATTGAATTAATTACCAATCCATCTGCAAAATACAATCCAGAAGGGATGAGCGGTATTATTAATATCATCTTAAACAAAAATGCCAACATGGGCTTTAATGGAAATATTGATGTAGGAGTAACTGCCGGACATTATGGTCGTACCAATGCCTCTACCAATATGAACTTAAAGACGGGTAAAGTAAACTTCTTCTTGAACTACGGATACAATGGTGGTGATAATTACAACTATGGTTTTGTAGAAAGAACCGATGCCAACGCATCACTACAAAACTTTACCTTTATGAATAACAATCAATCACATTTGTTAAAATTAGGTGCCGATATTTATTTAGACGACCAAAACACACTTTCATTTTACACTACTCAAAACTGGTTTGATGGTTTAGGAAATGGTTTTGTAAAAATCTCGAATAATAATGTATTGTTTTTTGATGCTAAGAATACACAAGAAACCAATAATAAAAACAATGTGTACAACGTAAACTATAAACATGATTTTGCAAAAGAAGGGAAAACGATAGAATTTGAAGCTACATTTTCAGACAACAAGGCGCCAGAAAATGCCATATTCACAGAAAGCATTAATCCGTTAGACAACACCTTAAATTATTTGAATGATGTAGACAATCATAGAACCAATACGTTATTGAATGTTGATTTTACCAATCCGTTATCAGACAAAACCAAATTAGAATTGGGTGCTGAAGTTCGATTAGACAGAACCACTAACGACATTATTACAGATCAGTTTGGTGTACCAAACTCTGCATTTGACTACGATAGAGATATTTATTCGGCATATGTGAACTATTCGCGTTCTTTCGATAAATTATCGATGCAGTTAGGTGCTCGTATAGAAAACTATAGTATTGTTGGAAGCTTTACTAGTGGTACACAAAACGAAAAAGTAACCGATGATATTTTTACCGTATATCCTTCAGCGTTCTTTACCTACAAGGCTTCTGACAAAAATCAGTTTCAAGTAAGTTATAGTAGAAGAGTTGATAGACCATCTATTCAACAAGTAAACCCTATTAGAGAGTGGAGTACACCTTTAATAACTTCTGTAGGTAACCCAGATTTAGTACCTCAATTTACCAATTCATTTGAGGTGAACTATACCCGTAAACTTAAAAAAGGATCGTTAACATTTGGAACGTTTTACAGAAGAGTAAATGATAACATCTCTAGAACCTTACTTGCTGATCCATTAGACAACAGTAATACCCGTCAGATTTTAAGTTTTACCAACTTTAATGGAAACGACAGATATGGTTTTGAATTGTCGTCTAACTATAAGTTAGCCAAATGGTGGAGTGTAAATGCAAGTTCTGACTTCTATGCTCAAACAGAAAATGGTATTGCTAATGGAGAACAAATTGAAGTAGACAATAATGTATTTAATGCACGTGTGAGTAATAGTTTTACCGCTTCAAAGAAGTTACGTTTACAATTGTTTGCCATGTATAGAGGTTCTCAAAAAGGAGTACAGTTTAATGTAGACCCAATGTGGATGATTAACACGGGTGCTAGTTATAGCATGTTTGAAGGAAAAGGATCATTAAACTTTAGAGTAAATGATATTTTTAGAGGAATGAAGTTTCAATTTAATTCTACCAATCCATATGCACAAAACGGACAGTTTAACTGGGAAAGTAGAACGGTATTCTTAGGATTTAACTACAGATTTGGTGACGGGAAGAACAAAGCCAAAAGACGTAGAAACAGAGACAGTAACGAAGTACAAAACGGAGGGTTTATATAGACTCCCTAGGTATATAAAAAAAGCCAGCGCAATGCGCTGGCTTTTTGTTTTATAGCTTCGCTTACCAGCGAATGACCACACTACCCCAGGTAAATCCACTACCAAAAGCGGCCAATACCACCAGGTCGTTATCTTTAATTTTACCCAACTCCCAAGCCTCGGTAAGGGCAATAATAACAGAAGCAGCTGTAGTATTACCATACTTCATAATATTATTGTACACCTGATCGTCGGAGAGTTGAAATTTCTTTTGAATAAATTGTGCGATACGCAAATTCGCTTGATGCGGTATCAACATATCGATATCTTCTTTTTGAAGGTTATTGGCTTGCAATCCTTCAATAATTGCTTCGGAAAAACGAACCACAGCATGTTTAAACACAAACTGACCATTCATATACGGATAGTATGAAATATCTTCGGGGTCATTAGCCTCCAAAATTTCTGGAACCCAACGTCCGGTAGAAGGTCCTTCAAGGGCCAATTCTTTAGCGTGTTTTCCTTCAGAATGCAGATGAGACGATAAGATACCTCTTCCAGGGGTTTCCGATCTCGATAATACCGCAGCTCCTGCCCCATCACCAAAAATAACGGTAACATTTCTACCACGCGTAGAACGTTCTAAACCACCTGAGTGGTTTTCGGAACCAATTACTAAAATATTTTTATACATCCCGGTTTTGATAAACTGATCGGCAACAGACAAGGCATAAATAAACCCAGAACATTGATTTCGAACATCGAGCGCTCCCACAGTAGGCATGTCTAACATATCTTGTACGCGAACCCCTCCACCAGGAAAATACATATCGGGACTTAGGGTAGCAAAGACAATAAAATCGATATCATCTTTGGTGAGCCCGGCTCTTTCTATGGCTATTTTAGACGCTTTAACCGCCATGGTAGACGTGGTTTCTCCAGTAGCAGGGTCTATCCATCTTCGCTCTTGAATACCCGTACGTTCTTGAATCCATTCATCACTCGTTTCCATCCACTGCTTTAGGTCGTCATTGGTCACCACATTGTCGGGCACAAAATAACCTAATCCTGTTATTTTAGAAGTATACATATTTATCCGTTGAATTTGTTTGTTTGTTGTACAAGGTAACAAAAATACCAATAAAAAATCAACTCAAAAGGGTGATGCCAACATTCAGCGGTACAGCACCTATAACAAGCGTAATCTCATTTTGTGTTGTTATTCGCAACTCCTGTGGTTTTTGTATGACGCTTTAATATAGCTTTTGCGTTTAACTAGTTTTGGTGGGTTTAAAATTTCACCAATACAAATGAGGTAAGTCTAACTATTTTTTAATAGTTTTAAAAACTGAACATCTCTTGCAAATCATAAACAAGCACTCGATCGCTTTTAGAGGCGTATGATGAGGATTTTAAGGGGCTTCCTATCCTTAAGGATAGAAATGAGTAAATGCCATATACACTTAGCACATAGTTGGGCACAATAAAAAAAACATATGATAATAATTTCAGACAACTTTAATGATTCGAAGTCATTACTCAAAACAGAAGCAAAGAAAAGAGAAAGTGAAGAGGTTCAAAATGATGAGGCTTTAGAAAATGAAGCTTGGTTATTGTTTTACAAATTAGGTTTTGAAAAACTTAATATCGGAAGAGAGTGCGAAGTTAAATATGGAAAAAAGGAATCTGAATTATCATCAAAAAAAATAGACGTAATAGCTGAATCAAATGAGTCAAGAATTTATATTGAATGTACAACTCAGCAAAATGACTCTCTAAAGATTAAACAATGGTCCTCTGAAGTAGATGACATTAGAAAATATGAATCAGGTAATCCCGAAACAGAGAAAAAAAATGTCGTTTTCGTGTACTGTAATAATAGATCTATCTCAGACACTGATAGAGAAAAACTAAATAGAAAAGGTATTGTCTATTTGAACCCAGCAATCATAGAGTATTTTATTGAACTCAAAAGTCAATACTCAAGATTGGCCTATTTCCAGTTAGTGTCTTATTTGTGTAAAGGCCAACAAATTAGATCTATGACTTCTGAAGATCTTACAATACCAGCAATAAGAACCAAATATGGCAGTAAATCATACGCATATTTATTTGGGGTACATCCTTCCACGCTTATTCCTCTTTCAACAGTTCCCCATAGGAAATTAGATTTCGAAGACGATTTAAATCATAATTATCAGCGATTAATTAAAAAAACTAAAGTCAATGCTATTAAGAAGTTTATTCGTGATGAACGCGGAATCTTTCCAACGAATATCATTATTTCATTAGAATCTGATAAACATAATTTTAAACCTGCCGGTAAAGCAATTAATGATATACAACACGGAACACTTACCTTACCTAAACAATATCAATCTGTTAATGTAATAGATGGTCAACATAGACTTTTTGCATATGATGGTCTTGATCAGTCTACTAAGGACCTCATTTATGTGGTGGCGTTCGACAAAATGAATTTGGAAGACCAAATAAAAACTTTCATTGATATTAATGAAAAGCAAACCAAAGTAAGCCCGAGTCTATTGTGGGATCTTTACCCAACAATATTAGAAGTTGATGATATAAAGTATCGAATATCGACATTGGTTAAATCGTTAAATGAAAATGAAGAAAGTTCTTTGTTTGGCATTATAAAATATGATAGCGCAGCATATTCTAAAAAGGAGCCAAAACTAACTTTAGAGTCAGTATGCACTGCTATTAAAAGTGAAAAAGTTATCGAGGATATCGAAGCAACTATGTCTCTCTTAAGAATTCCAAATAAAAAAGATAGTGTCGCTTTTTCACTAATCTCTCTATGGTTTCAAGTTATTCAAGAAAGAGGTACAGAACATTGGAATCGTAGAGACAAAACACTTAACCTACTTAGATCCAATCAAGGATTTGGTGCTCTCTTAAAAGTGTTTACAGAAGTATTAAAGGAGCTTCATAAAAATGACCTGTTAGAGTCAATAAGAATTGACGACTATATTACTGTCAAAAATGAATTTGAGACATATTTGATTCCTATTATTGATTCAGTGAACAAATTGAGATCCAAAGAGGAAATTAAAAACTGGAAGCGTATCGGTGAAGGAGGAAAACAACAACTTTTTAAAGACTTTCTTAAGCTAATTAGAGTTTCAAAACCTAAATTCTGTGAGGCATTAATGAAGGATATGGCTGACCCAGAAATACTTGAAATTTTAGACAAATTAAAGATAGATTCTGAACATATCGACTTAGAAATTAAAGAAGCTTTCTTTACAGATACTAAAAGACTAAAAGCACAAGGAGAATTACATCAAAATAAAGATGAAGCGATCAAGGGAATAATAAAAACTGTAACAGCATTCTCAAATTATTTAGGTGGAAGGATAGTTATTGGAATTGAAGATGGTACATGGGAGGTTAAAGGAATAGATTTTACAGATCTAAAAATTAAAAAAGACTGGGACACTTTAAAACAAAGTATGTCTCAAAAAATTTCAAGTTGTACTGACGGATTGAATCCAATCCCAAAAATTAGAAAAGTCACACATAATGGCAAAACCATTGCTATAATTGATGTAAAAGCTCTAAGTGATAGCGCCCTTGAAAACTCGAGATTAGCTAGTATGGATGATGATTGTTACAAAAGAGAGAATGGTGACAGTGTTAAAATCAAAGGGACTAATATTGGATCTTATTGTAAAGAGGTCCTAAAGGAAAGGGCTGATCTTATAGTTCTGGAAAATGAAAAAGAATAGAATAACTGTGCCCAACAAAACCTAAAAGCAATAGACACAACAATGTGTATGATGCACATCCCCTTAACACCCCAATACTACCGTATTTTTTCACAAACTACAATCTTCCACTCCAAAAGCACCCCACAAACTAAACACCACGATAGTGTGCTGTCATCTTGTCACAAGATTGCTTTTGGTATTTTTTTTGACATAGAGGAAGCATACTAAAACTAAACACACGAACTATGAGTACAGGAAACATTAATGTATCGGTAGAAAATATCTTTCCATTAATCAAGAAGTTTTTATATTCTGACCACGAGATATTTTTAAGAGAATTAATTTCGAACGGTACAGACGCCACCACCAAATTAAAACACCTCATTTCTATTGGAGAAGCTCAAGTAGAACTTGGCGACACCAAGATTGAAGTGAGCATCGACAAGAAAAAGAAAACACTCACCATTAAAGATCAAGGACTTGGAATGACCGCCGAAGAGGTTGAAAAATACATCAACCAAATTGCTTTTTCTGGTGCCGAAGAATTTTTAGAAAAATACAAAGACGATAAAAATGACACCGGAGTTATTGGTCATTTTGGATTAGGATTCTACTCTGCTTTTATGGTTGCAGAAAAAGTAGAAATTATTACCAAGTCTTACAAAGATGAGCCAGCAGCACATTGGACTTGCGACGGATCGCCAGAATATACCTTAGAAGCACACGACAAATCAGACCGCGGAACAGAAATAGTGCTTCATATTGCAGAAGACTCTACCGAGTTTTTAGAAGACAGTAAGATTAGAGAACTGCTTACCAAATACAATCGTTTTAACCAAGTGCCTATTAAATTTGGTACCAAAGAAGAAACCCTTCCATTACCAGAAGGAGCAGATAAAGACGCTAAGCCAGAAAAAATAACGGTAGATAATATCATCAACAATACAGATCCTGCTTGGACAAAAAAACCTGCAGATCTAGAAGAGGAAGACTATAAAAACTTCTACAGAGAATTGTACCCAATGCAATTTGAAGAGTCTTTATTTCACATTCACCTCAATGTAGACTATCCTTTTAACCTTACCGGTATTTTATACTTCCCTAAGTTGAGTCAGAACTTAGACATGCAGAAAGATAAAATCCAATTGTATCAAAACCAAGTGTTTGTTACCGATAATGTAGAAGGTATAGTACCCGACTTTTTACAGATGTTAAAAGGGGTGATTGATAGTCCAGACATTCCTTTAAACGTATCGAGAAGTTACCTACAAGCCGATGGTGCAGTAAAGAAAATCTCGGGATATATTACCAAAAAAGTAGCCGATAAACTCAGCTCTTTATTTAAAAACAACCGAGAAGACTTTGAAGCAAAGTGGAACGATATAAAAGTCATTATTGAATACGGAATGCTATCTGAAGACAAATTCTTCGATAAAGCTAAAAAGTTTGCCTTATACCCAACGGTAGATAATAGCTACTTTACCTTTGACGAGTTACTCGAAAAAACCAAAGCGGCACAAACAGATAAAGAGGGTAACCACATTATCTTATATGCAGCAAACAAAGATGCGCAACATAGCTATATTCAAGATGCAAAAGAAAAAGGGTATGAAGTCTTATTATTAGACTCTCCAATTGTATCGCACTTAATGCAAAAACTAGAAACGTCGAATGAGAAGGTAAAATTTGCTCGCGTAGATGCAGATCCTATTGATGTATTAATCAAAAAAGAGGATACAGTATTGAGTAAATTGAGCGATGAGGAAAAAGACAAACTGAAACCTATTTTAGAAAATAGCATTCCAAAAGAAACATATACCGTTCAGTTAGAGGCTATGGATTCTAATGCTTCTCCATTTATGATTACCGTTCCTGAATTTATGAGAAGAATGAAGGAAATGAGCGCTACCGGTGGCGGTATGATGGGCATGGGTAACTTACCAGAAATGTATAACCTGGTAGTAAATACCAACCACGAGTTAGTGTCAGAAATACTAAACACCAAAACAGAGAAGAAACAACAACGTTTAATTAAGCAAGCTTTCGATTTAGCGAAATTATCTCAAAACCTATTGCATGGCGAAGAGTTAACCAACTTTATTAAACGCAGTTACGAGTTAATTAAATAAGTAGTCTAAGTTGTACTTAACTACAAAAAAACCTCCTTAATTCTAAGGAGGTTTTTTTTTGAATTTATGTTTTTTATTGCTGTATTTTTGCGCCTATTAAAGTGTGTTAGAAATGACAACCATTAGAAAAGCAACTCCCCAAGATGCTGCAGCCTTAGCAACGCTAAGTGTGGCTTCTTTTTTACCTGCTCACGGACATAGTGCGCCAAAAAAAGAGATTGATTCGTATGTTACATCACACTTTACGGTTGCACGTTTTGAGGAAGAACTGAGCCATCCGAACTATACCTATTACCTCTTCTTTAGCTCAGGGACTCTAGCCGGATATTCAAAAGTGATTTTTAATACCCCACATCCTAATGTTACAGAACCTGCGATTACTAAAATGGAGCGCTTGTACATGTTAGAAGCATATTACGGAAAAGGGTTCGGACAACAACTATTTGATTTCAATATTCAATTGGCCAAAAAGGCAGGCCAAAAAGGGATCTGGTTAGCGGTATGGACCGAAAATCACAGAGCGATTGCTTTTTATACCAAAATGGGCTTTACACGAGTGGGAAGTTATGATTTTAAAATATCGGCAAAGCATTCCAATCCAAACCATATTATGTACCTAGCCTTTTAAACTAGTACCAAGATTTATACTTTTTGATAAAACCCTCTTAAAGCAACTAGTTGAAACAACAATAGTGAACCAAAAAAGGCCACACAATAGACCATGGTTTGAGACAAGGAGAGTTCAAAAGTGGGTAAGCTAAACGACAGCTCTTTTAGAAAACTCAAATCAAGTTCAGGTAACGAAAACCAACCTTTACTTTCAAAGGAAAGAGCATAGCCTAGTCCAACAACAAGAGAAATTGCAATACCGATCCAAGAGGATAAAGAAATTAACGGAGTAGCAGGTATTTTAGACATACTTTCTTGTTCTTGAAGTCGCTGTATAACCTGAGCCGTAAAATCTTTAGAAGGACGCTCGTAGGTGAGTTCTTTTAGATACTTTTTAGTAAATGTATCATATGCTTTTTGCTTATTTAGATCTTCCATAATGGTTTATTAATTCAGGTTCAACAGTATTTTTTACAATCTCGAGTAATCTTTTTCGTGCTCTATGTAGCTTTACTTTTAAATTACTCGAACTCATAGCGGTTATGGCTATAATTTCTTTTAAACTTTTTTCTTCAAAATAAAACAACCACAATACGGTACGTTCATCGGTAGGCAAAAGATCGAGACAGGTGGCCATCATTTCGGAACGCTCTGCTCTATCTATATGCTGTAAAACATCATCTACACTTTGAATTTGATTTCCCGTATACTCATTAATTTCAACTTCTTTGCGTTTACTGGTATTCTTTTTAATTTTATCTAAACCGGTATGGTATACAATTCTATACAACCAGGTAGAAAATTTAGCATCTCCTTTAAATCCAGAAAGAGCACTATAGGCTTTTACAAAAGCATCTTGAGAAACCTCTTCTGCATCTTCAACATTTTTGGTCATCTTTAACGCTAAAGAATACACCATATCTTTGTAGGTGTCTACTAAATGCCCAAAGGCATTCGTATCTCCTTTTAATACTTTATCTATATAGTGTTGGTCGTTGTTGGTTGTCATTATATATAATGACGAAAAGTATGAAACAAAGGTTACACTTTAGATACATTTTTTTTTAAAAAAGGAATTAAATTTAAAAAGTTGTAACCTTTTTGTAACGCTATCCGTCCTATGCTACAAACACATTAAAAATAAACAATTTAAAAACACAATTATGGAAGCAGTAGTATTAGCCATTATATTTGGTTCACTTTTTGGAGTATTCTATTTATACTTTTCAACACGTAACAAAGAGCGTTTAGCTCTTATTGAAAAAGGAGCAGATGCCAGTATCTTTGGAAAAGGAGATCAAAAACAAGCCCCTTTTTGGAAGGTATTAACATTAAACTTAGCCGTTTTATTAATGGGTATTGGTGCAGGAGTTTTTATCGCTGCCTTTGTAAGTAGCTTGGGGGTTGAAGAAGAAGTAGCCTACCCTGGAACCATTTTCTTAATGGCTGGTATCGGTCTATTTGTAGGCTTTAACCTTACTAAGAAGCTTGAAAACGAATGACTGTAGTCGACTTAAAAAGCAAAACCATTTCATATAGAAATGGTTTTTTTTGTTGTTAAGAATCTCCTTACCTTTAAGTTTTAAAAAGTACCATGAGTAATAACTATAAAAGTACCTCTTTTAAAGAATGGCTAACACAACTCCAACAAGAAAGTTGGCAGCTTGAACTGATCATTTCTGGTTTTGCTATTTTTGGTTTATTCACAGCTTTTGACCCCATTGTTAATGGTTTTGTTATTGCTCAAAGCGAAAACCAAGTGTACCCTGTACTATTATATGGAATTGCCATAGCCGCCTGTTCTATTCTTATTTTTAATCTTATTCTTCATGTTATTCTAAGAGGCTTATGGATTGGCGCATTAGGACTTCGATATATTTCTGGAGATATTGAATATGAAAAGTTAAAGTACAGTCTAAAATTCACGAAATATCTAGAAAAAAAAGTAGGGTCATTCGACAAATATATCGCCACCCTAGAAGATTACTGTAGTATTCTTTTTGCCGTTTCATTCTTATTAATTTTTTATGTTTTATCGGCAGTAGCGGTGTTGTTAACCATTTTACTCATTGTCTTTACCCTATTAGAAACAGATTTTATTCCCTATGAAATTGGTGAGATTACCGGAATATTCCTCATTATTTTTATCATAATCGCCACCTTTTTAAATGCCATTGATTTTATAACACAGGGATATCTTAAACGAAATAAATGGCTCTCAAAAATATATTTTCCCTTCTATTGGGTGTATGGATACATTACGCTATCGTTTATTTACAGACCGTTAGTCTATAATTTTCTAGACAATACCTTCGGAAAACGATTGCTCTATGCACTCATTCCAATCTATGGAGTGCTACTTATACTCATAACATTTAAATACGAAAAGTCTAATTACCTTCAAGAAAACCTGCTAATCTCTAGTCAATCGTTTAAACACGAACACTACGAAGACCTGCTCTCTTTAGAGCAACGCATATTTGCAAAGACTGCTACGATACAGTCAAAAGTCATTACAGACCCGTATATAAAATTGTTTAGAATACATAACAATAATCTAGAATCGAGAATATTTAATTGGGACTCTACATTAATCCCAAAAAATGATGAACGTGGATTAAAATCGGAACTCAACTTCTTTTCAAGCTCCAAAATCTCCGACTCAAAAAAAAGAAGACTTTCAAAAACCTATTTAAAAGCGTTTAACAACACTCATAAAATTGTTATCGATAGTATTGAATATCCACATGATTTTTTATTTTCTAAAAACAAACAAGGAAATATAGGTTTTGAAACCTACCTTAATATTAAAGGTCTTTCCGATGGAAAGCATTTGCTACGATTAAAAAGTCTATTTATAAAAGAAAAAGACACCCTAATACGTACCGACGATATCATCCCCTTTTGGTATTTTAAAAACAACTAATTATGAAGAACTACAGTTTACTTTTCGCCTTTATATTTTCTGGCGTATTAACCGCTCAAACCAACACTAAAATTTACGATATCATATCGGCTGTTTCGGCAGATCGCATTGAACGCGATATTACACAACTTGTTAATTTTGGAACCAGACATACCTTAAGCGACACCATATCTTCAACTAGAGGTATTGGCGCTGCAAGAAGATGGATAAAATCTGAATTCGACAATATTAGCAATGAGTGCGAGAGCTGTTTAGATGTTTTTTATCAAAAAAATCTAGTAAAAAAAGATGGCCGACGCATTGTAAAGGATGTAGAAGTGGTGAATGTAGTTGCCATACAAAGAGGAACAACATATCCGAATCGTTTTATAATTATGAGTGGTGATATCGATTCTAGAGTCTCAAATGCTACCGACTTCACTTCAGACTCCCCTGGAGCAAACGACAATGCTTCTGGAATGGCAGGCACCATTGAGGCTGCTCGCGTACTTTCGAAATATAGCTTTGAAAACAGTATTATCTACGTTGGACTTTCTGGTGAAGAGCAAGGGCTCTATGGAGGTCAAGGTTTAGCCAAATATGCTCAAGACCAGGATTGGGAAATTATAGGTATTATGAACAACGATATGATTGGAAATATTACTGGTGTAGACGGTGTGATAGACAACAGAACCTTTAGAATTTTCTCGGAACCAACCCCACCCACTGAAACAGAAAGAGCACGTAGAATGCGTCGTTTTTATGGTGGTGAAGTAGATGGAATCTCGCGTCAGTTAGCACGTTATATTCACAAAACTGTTCAAACCTATATGCCAGAAATGAATCCTAAAATGATTTACCGTTTAGATCGTTTTGGACGAGGAGGACATCATAGACCTTTTAATGATGTTGGATTTCCTGGAGTTCGAATTATGGAAATGCACGAAAATTACACCCAACAACACCAAGATATTCGCACTGAAAATGGCATTGATTATGGCGATAAACTTGAATTTGTAAATTTTGATTACGCTAAAAAACTTACGGCTGTCAATGCCATAAATTTAGCCAGTTTGGCTTGGGCTCCACCATCGCCTAAAAATGTAGAAATTGGAGGTATTGTAGAACCTGCAGTGAAGTTACGTTGGGAACCTGTTGCTAACGCGAAAGGATATAAAGTGTATTGGAGAGACACCACTTCCCCTACTTGGGATCATTTTAGATATGTAGAAAATGTAAACGAACTGATTTTAGAAGGTATTGTAATTGATAATTTTTTCTTTGGAGTAGCCGCTGTTGGTGCCAACGGACACGAAAGCGTGGTGGTATTCCCTTCGGGAGTATACCGCTAAAAGCATCGTGTATAACGCATAAAAAAGCCACGCAATGCGTGGCTTTTTTAGGTTTAAATACTACTTAAATAATTTCCGTAAGGATCATTAAACTGAGTACCATCGGCAAAACGCTCTTTGCTAAGTTTCTTGTATTCTACTAAGCCCCACAAAACAAACTCTTTCATAAAATAGCGTTCTTCTTTAGAAAGTGTTGGGTGATATTCGTCTAGTAGTGCTGCTAAAGGCTGAATACTATCTAATAAGAGTTCATAAGCTTCATCGGAAAGCTCGTCCAACAATTCAAACTCATCTTCGCTATTAAAGAAAAAGGAGATGAGACCATCATAAGGAGTTTCTTCGTCTTGCTTTTCAATTTTCTTGATCTTTGGAAAGTGTTCTTTAAATAAGGCTTTTACAGCATGACCAATTAAGGTATGCGCTACAAATGAAGCGCCTTCTTGTTCTCCTTCATAAACGAGTTCAACTTTACCCGTAATAGCAGGAATGATTCCCATAAAATCACTCAACCGAACTTTGGTGTGTTGTGCTCCAGAACGCAGTGCTCTTCGTTCTGCTGTACTAATTAAGTTCTCATAAGCCGTAATACTTAAACGGGCGCTTACCCCACTTTTAGCATCGATATACTCACTATCTCTTGCTTCAAAAACAATTTGCTCTAATAGGTCTTTGGCGAGTTCGGGAACAAAAACAGTATCTAATAATCTGCGGTCTAATTTTGCCTCTTGTTGGGTAATAACTTTTGCAGTTTCAATATCTTCTGGATAATGGGTTAAAATTTGAGACCCTATTCTATCTTTTAGTGGGGTTACTATACTTCCTCTATTGGTATAGTCTTCTGGGTTTGCCGTAAACACAAACTGCATATCTAAAGGCAAACGCAATTTAAAGCCTCGGATTTGAACATCGCCTTCCTGTAAAATATTAAATAAGGCCACCTGAATTCTAGCTTGTAAATCGGGAAGCTCATTAATCACAAAAATGCAACGATTGGCTCTTGGAATCATACCGTAATGGATCACACGGTCATCTGCATAACTCAATTTAAGATGCGCTGCTTTGATGGGGTCTACATCACCAATAATATCGGCAACAGTAACATCTGGAGTAGCCAGTTTTTCAGCAAAACGAGCCGATCTGTGCAACCATTGAATTGGGGTGTCATCTCCTTTCTCTGCAATCAATTCTTGAGCATATCGAGAGATGGGTTGAAGCGGATCATCGTTAATTTCAGAATCGGCTACTATGGGAATATACTCATCTAAAAGGTCGACCATTAATCGTGCGAGTCGTGTTTTAGCCTGACCTCTTAGCCCTAGTAAATTAATATTGTGCTTAGATAAAATGGCACGCTCTAATTCTGGAATTACAGTTTCTTCATAACCGTGGATTCCGACAAACGTGGTTTCTTTATGCTTTATTTTTGAAATGAGGTTTTGACGCAATTCATCTTTAATCGATTTAGATTGATATCCTGCTTTTTTTAAAGCTCCTAATGTGTTAATACTTGCTGTATCCATATTATCCTCGTATTCTCTTTTTTCTATTTGTTTCATAATCTTCAAAAATCATTTCCCCTAACCCTTTCAATCCTGTATAAAAAGCTTTCCCTTGATTGGCTTTTGTAAATGCACTTACAAACTGCATAAGATAGGGGTCTTGTGCAATCATAAATGTGGTTATGGGAATATGCAATTTTCTTGCCTGTTGAGCCATGGCATAGCATCTATTTGTAATAAAGGAATCTAGTCCATTACTATTTTTATAATACTGTCCGTCGGGCATTCTCAAGCAACTTGGTTTCCCATCGGTAATCATAAAAATTTGTTTATTCGTATTCCGTTTTCTACGCAACATATCCATAGCCAATTGGAGTCCTGCTACAGTATTGGTATGATAGGGGCCTACTTTTAAATAGGGTAACTCTTGAATTGAGATTGGCCAAGCATCATTTCCAAACACCAAAATATCAAGAGTGTCTTTAGGGTAACGTGTTGTAATCAACTCGGCTAAAGCCATGGCTACTTTTTTTGCAGGGGTAATTCTATCTTCTCCATACAAAATCATACTATGACTAATATCAATCATTAACACGGTACTCATTTGAGCTTTGTGCATTGTTTCTTCAACCACTAAATCTTCTTCCGTTAAGTTAAAGTTTCCTATACCGTGATTGATTTGCGCATTTTTTAAACTCTCCGTGACTGATACTTTGTCTAGCGCATCTCCAAATTGATATGCCCTAAAGTCTCCTGTATGCTCATCGCCTACTCCGGGGCTTTTACTTTTATGGTTTCCAGAACCGCTTCGTTTTATTTTTCCAAAAATATGTTGCAATGCTTGTTGACGAATAGCGCGTTCTGTTTTTGCAGTAATGGCCATACCTCCCCCAGCACCATCGGGCTCTATTTCTTCTTTAATATATCCTTTCGCTTTGAGGTCTTCAATAAAATCGTCGATGGTATACTCATCGGTTGTTAAGCTATACTCCTTGTCTAATTGCCTTAACCAATCGATAGCCTCATCAAAATCACCAGAGGTATAAGTGATGAGTTCCTTAAATATTTCAAATAATTTTTCGAAGGGAGATTGATCTGGGGCTTCGTATTTCGTAAAAATAAATCCGCTTCTTTTCATGTATCTTTTTTAGCGGTATAAAAATACGGCTTTTTGAGCAAAAAATTTTTATGCTAGTGCTAAGGAAAACACAAATAAAATGTGATAAAAATGTTAAATCGTTAATGTTTTGGCAGTTCTAAAACATTGTTTAACAATAATTAGCTATTTTTAGAAGCCAAATTATCAAACATACAATTCTTAATTAACTATTAAACACGAAAACATGTATTCAAAAAAAATTAAATTTTTATTGTCCCTATTTTTGGTATGTGCTGTTGTAGGCGTTCAAGATATGGATGCTCAACGTAAAAAGCGCAAGAAGAAAGGGCAAACTGAAGTGGTTGCTCCAAAACCAAAACCGAAACCAAAAAAATCTGTTGCTAGCCTTACCAAAGGAAGCAAAAAAATAGACGGTTTATTTACCATTTTTCAAGACACTGTTACAGGTGCTGTAAAGATGTTGGTAAAAAAAGAACAACTCGACAAAGACTTTATTTACTTTGCTCAAGTAGCCAATGGAGTTACCGATGCAAATGCTTTCAGAGGGTCTTATAGAGGGTCTTCTGTTTTTCATATTCAGAAGTACTTTAACAGAATCGACTTTATGGCGCCAAATACTTCGTTTTACTTCGATAGTAACAATGCTATTTCTAGATCTTCTGATGCCAACATTAGTAATGCTACTATTGCAAGCGCAAAATTATTATTTGAAGACGATAAAACTGGAGAGTATTTAATTGATGCGACCAAATTATTTTTATCGGAAACCTTAACTAGAATTAAAAACCCAAGATTCCCAGGGCAATCTCCTTTCTCATTTACGTTAGGTAGATTAGATAATACGAGATCTCGAATTAATGAAATTAAAAACTATCCAGAAAACACCAACATCAAAACAGAATATGTGTTTAATAATCCTGGTGTTTTAAATGGAGGTTCTCAAGCAATTACCGATGGTCGTAATGTAAGTATTCAATTATTCCACACCTTTATGAATATGCCTGCGGATGGATATTCGCCTAGAATGGACGATCCTCGTGTAGGGTATTTCTTAACACAAACCAATGACATGACCTCTACCGCTGTTGTGAACTATAGAGATATGATTCACCGTTGGAGATTGGTTAAAAAAGATCCTAACGCTGCTGTTTCTGAGCCTGTAACACCAATTACTTGGTGGATAGAAAACTCTACACCAATGGAATTTAGAGAAACCATTAAAGAAGGAGTATTAGCATGGAACGAAGCCTTTGAAGCCGCTGGTTTTAAAAATGCCATGGTAGTAAAAGTGCAACCAGATGATGCTGATTGGGATGCTGGTGATGTACGCTACAATGTATTGCGTTGGACTTCTTCGCCTAACCCACCTTTTGGAGGATACGGACCTAGTTTTGTTAACCCTAGAACAGGTGAAATTTTAGGAGCAGACATTATGTTAGAATATGTACACTTTACTAACAGAGTGTATTACGACAGAGTATTTACAACCGCAGCAAACTACGGTTTAGAATCTGACGAAGAGCAAAAGCTTAAAATGCTTCAAAATAAAGAATTCTTATACTGTTCTAAAGGACACATGATGCACGAAAACAATATGTTTGGTAAAATTGTTTTAGCGGCTACGGGTGCGTCTGACTTAGAAATGGAAGGCATGAAAAAAGAAGGAATGAAATCTTTAATTATGCACGAAGTAGGGCATACTTTAGGATTAAACCACAACATGAAAGCGAGTCAATTATTCTCGCCTGAGCAATTAGCTGATGCCGATTTTATTAAAGGAAAAGCCTTAACTGGTTCTGTAATGGATTATGCGGGTATCAACCTAACTAACGACAGAACTAAACAAGGACAATACTATGATATGGCTGTTGGTCCTTACGATATCTGGGCAATCAAATTTGGATACCAGGACTTTAAAAATGAAGCAGAAATGACTGCTTTATTGAATGAGTCTACTAAGCCAGAACACATTTTTGGTAACGATGCCGATGATATGCGTAGCCCAGGAAAAGCTATTGACCCACGTGTAATGACTGGAGATTTATCTAATGATCAGATTACCTATTCAATCAATCGTTTTGAATTGGTAAACACTATGATGAAAGATATTCAAGATCGTTTTACTAAAAAAGGAGAAACGTATATGCAACTAAATCAAGCCTATGCTATTTTAAATGGACAGTCGGCTAGAGCTGGTGATGTAATCTCTCGTTTTATTGGTGGAGTATATGTAGATAGAGCTATGGCTGGTCAAAAAGGGGGAACAAAACCCTATACGCCTGTAAGTTTAAAAGATCAGAAAAGAGCCATGGATGCATTAAAGAAGTATGTATTTGCTCCTGATGCATTTGCTGCTCCTAAAGAATTATATAATTACTTAGCGCCACAACGTAGAGGATATAATTTCTTTGGTGGACCAGAAGATCCAAAAATTCACGATAGAATCTTAGGGTATCAAAATAGAGTTTTAGCGCATATTATGCATCCTAATACCTTACAACGTATTGCTGATTCTGAATTGTATGGAAACGAATATAGTTTAGCTTCTTTTATGACTGACCTTAACAATGCTATGTTTAAGCCAGATGTATATGGAAACATCAATTCTTTCCGTCAGAATTTACAAGCGGTATATACCACTAGATTAATTGGAATGGTGACAGGGAACAGCAGTAGACGTTTTTCTATCGCAGCTAAATCTATGGCGATTTACAATTTAAAAAACATCAAAACTTGGGTAAGTAATGGTACTGGAAATGTGTCTACAAAAGCACACAAAAACCATATCAAAACGTTAATTACCAATGCGATGGAGGAAATTAAATAAGAAAATCCTTTGAATTATACGCAAAGCCGGAATCTTTGATTCCGGCTTTTTTTATGGTATCCCTATTTTTTTAAGTATTTTTATAACTCTATAACCCCCCATGAATCAAGAAGAACTAGTACTAAATTTTAGAGCCAAAGACGTAAAGGCCTTCGAGAAAATATATGAGATGTACCATGAAAATGTTTTGGGTATAGTCTATAATATTGTTCGAAGTCATGACATTGCCGAAGAACTTGCTCAAGATGTTTTTGTAAAGGCATGGAATAATGCAGAAAGTTATGCTCCTGAAAAAGGGCGTTTTTTTACCTGGATTCTCAATATTGCTAGAAATACGGCTATTGACAAAACTCGTTCTAAAAACTTTAACATGGCTGGCAAAAAACTTGATGCTCAATACACCCTTACTTACGAGAAAACTGGAGGGTCGGTTTTAGTAGGAGTAAAAAAAATGTCATTTTTTTTATATTTTTATGCTAATACCTTGATTATCTGTGCTTTATTTTTATAACTTTTTTTGAATATGTACCCACTTCTTTGTAAAAAAGATTGCCTATTTTTAACTAATGAAAAGAATATTAGTTTCTGGGGGTACTGGTCTTGTAGGTGCTCGTCTTTGTGAAATGTTGGTTTCTAAAGGATACGAAGTTGCCTTATTGAGTAGACGTTCTTCTAATAAAGGACCCTATCCCACCTATGGTTGGGATATAGCTAAAGGAACTATAGACGAGGAGGCTTTTGTAAACATCGATGCGATTGTACACCTCGCAGGTGCAGGTATTGCAGATCAACGGTGGTCAAAGCAACGTAAGCAAGTGATTTTAGAGAGTAGAGTAAACTCCACACAACTGCTGTTTGATACCGTACAAAAACTCGACATCCCTCTTAAAGCTTTTGTGGCTGCTTCGGCAACAGGCTACTATGGAAGCCTAACTAGCGAAACTATCTTCGAAGAAAATGATGCGCCTGCTAGTGATTTCTTGGGTATGGTTTGTAAACAATGGGAAGAAGCAAGCGCACAGTTTAATAGCTTAGGAATACGAACGGTAGTATTGCGTACAGGAATTGTTCTGAGTGCTCAAGGGGGTGCACTTGCAAAAATGAAAACACCTGTTATAAGTCCTTTAGGCAATGGAAAACAATACATGCCATGGATTCATATAGATGATCTTTGTACACTCTATTGTAAGAGTATCGAAGAGCAAGACTTTTCTGGTCCTTATAATGCGGTTGCAGGCGAGCATTATACCAACTACTCTTTTGCTAAAGCACTGGCAAAAATATTCAAACGCCCTTTTTTACCTTTAGGAGTTCCATCATTCCTCTTAAAATTAGTCTTTGGAGAAATGGCTTGTATCTTGTTAAAGGGAAGCAGAGTGTCGTCAACGAAGCTAGAAAAAACCGATTTTACATACCTGTACCCAGCGCTTCACAAGGCATTACAACACCTAAAAACTAACGCATAATGTTATGGATAAACAATTTTTAGAACAGACCACCCTTATTAGTTATGCTCCAGACACCTATTCAAAAGATACCTTTAATGATATTAATGACATTGTGTTGTCTAAAACCCCCGACGGTGTTCAATGGTTAAATACTTATGGATTGCATTTTCAAAGCTCCATAAAAAAAGTAATTAAGAACAATGAGCTAGATGACTTCTTATTAAAATTAATCACAGATTCTGAGCACCCCAACAAAGTAATTACCTTAGATGATTCTTTATTTGTTGGTGTGAAGGTATTAAAGACAGAAAGCACAAGCTTTGAAACAGACCAACTAATTTTTATTGTTTCATCATCGCATATCTGGAGTATTCAAGAGAAAAAAGGAGACTACTTTGAATGGATTAGAGAACGACTAGTAAACAACACGGGTATTGTTAGAAAGAAGAAAACAGATTACCTACTCTTTTTAATTTTAGAATCTATTATAGACAACTATAAAGATGCTTACGATAAAAACATCCCCAATGATATTCATGATCTAGATCCTAGCCAGATTAAACCTACACCTGAATTTACTGGACGTATTGAAAGTAGAAAACGTGAATTGTTTATTCTAAAAAAGGCGTGTATTAGTTTACGAGACACCATCTTAAAACTAGAAAAAATCACCTTAAAGGATATGAAAAAAACCTACTATGCCGAATTAAAAGAGCAGGCCAATAATCTTATCGCAGATATTGATTCAGAGGCACAAGAATTAGAAAGTAAAATCAATTTAATTTTTAGTATTCAAGGACATCGATTAAATGAGGTTATGAAAACCTTAACCATCTTCTCTGTTATTTTTATTCCACTCACTTTTATGGCTGGAATTTATGGGATGAACTTTAAAAACATGCCAGAATTAGAAACCCAAAATGGTTATTTTATTCTTCTAGGAGCTATGGTGCTCATTACCTTATGTAGTGTTTGGTATTTTATGAGGAAGAAATGGTTCTAACAAAAAAAACTCCGCTCTAAGGCGGAGTTTTTTTTGCTTTGTACACTATTATCTAAATGTTGAGTTGACAGAAATAGCAACTTCTGCCCATGTCTTACTCACTCCATCTAATCCTTTATGTAATTCTTTACATACTGCATTTAGTGAGTCTATAGAACTTTGTGCATTCCAATTAAGCACATCCATAGTAGTGCTCATTGCAAATGTTTTATTGTTTACAGTATACTTAAAAGGTAATTTGTTAGAAATCCCATTCATCGTTAAATTAGTATACCCTGTAGAATCGTTTTCAATATGAAGTGTACCTGTTAAGAGCTCTGTATTGTCCATAATTCCAAAAAAGAATTTTTGAATTTTATAATCTCTACTGGTATCCGATGTAAAAATACTACTAATTGGCACCGAAAACTCAGTTCCATTAATGGCTTCTTTAACACTTGCTCCATTGCCTCCAGAGATGATGTTTACTTTAGTAAACTTTCCTTTTACAGGAATTTTCTCTGTGGTTTTATAGGCAGTCCAAGAAATAGCATTAGATGCTTTTTCTAATGAGAATGCTGCACTGGATTCAACTTCTTTCTTTTTTACTTCAGATTTACAAGCTGTAAATTGAAGGGCTACACAAATAATACTTACTGCTAAAATCGTTTTTTTCATCTCTCTATATTGTATTTGTAATAATGGATTGGGCTAATTGAATATACTCTTTCATTGCTTGTTCTTTCGACATTCCTTCTAGCTGAGACCATGCATTTAATTTAAACGCATCTCTTACATTTGGATTTTTAGGCAATGTAGCTTGATCTCCTAAAGAAGCTTGTTTGTAGAATGCATACAATTTAAGCATAACATCGGGAGCTAAACTTTCTTCTATTGCAGAAATAGACTCGAATGCCTTTTGAAATTGTACCGCTACACTATTTGCCATACTAGGGTTTTTTAGCAATTACTTGGACACCTCCTTTAACGGTATCACCTAATGCTACTGTAATATTACTTTGCAAAGGTAAAAAGATATCTATCCTCGAACCAAATTTTATAAATCCTGCGTCTGTTCCTTGTACGACTACATCTCCTTCTTTAGCATAATTGACAATTCGTTTTGCTAAGGCTCCTGCAATTTGTCGATACAATACCTCTCCAAAACTAGGGTTTTCTACTACAATAGTTGTACGTTCATTATCTGTTGATGCCTTCGGGTGCCAAGCCACTAAGTATTTCCCAGGATGGTATTTACTATACTTTACTGTACCCCCAAGTGCATAACGAGTAACATGAACGTTTAAGGGCGACATAAAAATAGAAACTTGTATGCGTTTATCTTTAAAATATTCGGTTTCCTCAACTTCTTCAATCACAACTACTTTTCCATCTACCGGAGCGATAATCGTATCGTCGTCTAGAGGTGTAATGCGTTTCGGATTTCTAAAGAATTGAAGTATCAGTACTAGAAAAATTAAACAACTTACTTGAATAGACTTTTGTAACCAAAAAATGGACACATAGTAATCTGCGGCTAAAACTCCCGCCATGCTTAATAGAGAAACTATCGTTATAATTTTATATCCCTCTTTGTGGAAATGCAACATAGTTAGCTAATGTAATTAAGGTATAAATATACAAACGGAACAACAAAAATTAGACTATCGAGTCGATCTAAAATACCTCCGTGACCTGGCATAATAGATCCACTATCTTTTACCTTCGCTTGTCGTTTAAATTTCGATTCTACCAGGTCTCCTATAGAACCAATTATCGAAACAATTAAGGCAATAAAAATCCAATCTAAAAACGTGTGAATGCCCGCATAATAATAAAAAAGTATTCCCGTGAGTAATGAAAATACAACTCCGCCAATAAAGCCTTCAACAGTTTTGTTGGGAGATACGCTTTCAAAAAGCTTTCGTTTCCCTAAGCTTCTTCCCACTAAAAATGCAAAAGTATCGTTTGTCCATATCAAGCAAAGAACTCCTATAATAATCGATGGAGTATACACACCCTTATGATAGGGTAGGATTATTAGATAACAAAACGGTAATATCAAATACCGAATAAAAAGATCTAATTTTTCTAGTAGCGTGTTTGGATATATCCTATCGGAGTTATACAGATGTACCACCAAACGAATCGAGCACAATAGCGTTAATATTAAAGCCCCAAAAATTACGGGTGGATAATCGTTCGTTATAAAATAATACACGCCTAAGAGGAGTAAAAGATAAGGAATCCCACTCTCGAACTTCACTATTTTAGAAAATTCCCAAATAGCAACAATTCCAAAGAAAGAAATAAGGACTATATAGGATACCTCAGAAAATAAAATCGCTCCCAGAAATAGAACAACATATACGAGTCCAGAGGTACTTCTTTTAAGAATTGGCATATTATAAATCTTCAAACAGGAGCAAATATAGGTTTTTTGAATTACTGTTTCCATAATTCAAAAAACTATCATCGTCTTTCTGAGACAATGTATATGCTTTAACCGCACTGATGTTTGTGGGAATAGCATCTTTACAGTTTGTTTTAATTCCCGTTAATCCTTCTCCTGTATTTTTAACCAACTGACTCGTAGTTGCATACACAATAAAATTATCGGTAATAGAGGCTAATTTTTGACTCTGTAATTGATTGGAAGAAAAAAGAATATCTCCATTATCAGAAATTAAATGCTCGCAATTGGTAAAAAACGGGAAAGGTTCCTTAAGATCTGAGGTGAGTTCTATCTTTGAATGATCGATAAATGCGTCTAATGCTGGAGTTCTACAAATAAGCTTATCCCATTGATTTTCTTCAAGAATATTGTTAAGCTGATTACTAACTTCTTGTGGAGTTGTACAGTATAAAAACTTTCCTCCTTTGGTTAAGAAATGGTGAACAAAAGCATCGTCTAATGATAAATTGACTTCTTGTTCGTGAAGCTCTTCATCTTTAGGGGTGTTTATATTAAAAAGTTTTTTCAAAAAACTCATACCGATTACTTTTGCTTTTCGTCGCCTTCCGCTATAGTTTCTTGGGTTTCTGTTTCTTCAAGTATAGAAGACTCTGCAGTTTCTTCTTCTTCAAAAGGTCTATTTCCGAAGATTTTAAGTAAATCATCTTTAAAAATAACCTCTTTCTCTAATAATAACTCTGCCAAAATAGTAAGTTTATCTCTGTTTTCATCTAAAAGCTTAATGGCTCTTTGATACTGCTCTTCAATCATTTTAGAGATTTCCTTATCGATAGTTTTTGCAGTTTCCTCACTATACGGTTTCACAAAGGCATCATTCCCCGAAGAATCATAATAGGTTACATTACCCACAGCATCGTTTAAACCATACACTGTAACCATCGCACGAGCTTGTTTGGTAACTTTTTCAAGATCACTTAAAGCTCCTGTAGAAATTTTGTTGAAAATAATTTTTTCTGCTGCTCTACCTCCTAGTGTTGCACACATCTCATCAAGCATTTGATCTGTTTGTACAATCATGCGTTCAGCAGGCAAGTACCATGCTGCTCCTAAAGATTGCCCTCTTGGCACTATGGTTACTTTAACTAATGGGGCGGCATGCTCTAACATCCAGCTTACCGTTGCATGACCTGCTTCATGGTAGGCAATGGTTTTTTTCTCTTTGGGCGTAATTACCTTGTTCTTTTTCTCAAGTCCACCAACAATACGATCTACAGCATCTAAAAAATCTTGATGATGAATAGCTTTCTTCTCATTTCTTGCGGCAATTAATGCTGCTTCATTACACATGTTGGCAATATCTGCTCCTGAGAATCCTGGAGTTTGTTGTGCTAAGAATTCAATATTAACATCTTTAGCCAATTTTAAAGGCTTAATATGTACTTCAAAAATTTCTTGACGTTCTTTAATATCTGGAAGATCTACATATATCTGACGGTCAAATCTACCAGCTCTCATTAAAGCTTTATCTAATACATCTGCTCTGTTGGTCGCGGCTAAAACGATCACATTAGTATCGGTACCAAAACCATCCATTTCAGTTAACAATTGGTTTAAGGTATTCTCACGCTCATCATTACCTCCTGTCATACTATTTTTACCTCTTGCTCTACCAATGGCATCAATCTCATCAATAAAAATGATGGAAGGTGATTTTTGTTGTGCTTGTTTAAAAAGGTCTCGAACCCTAGAAGCTCCTACCCCAACAAACATTTCAACAAAATCAGACCCAGACAAAGAGAAAAATGGCACCCCAGCTTCTCCAGCTACTGCTTTTGCTAATAATGTTTTTCCTGTTCCTGGAGGCCCTACTAATAAGGCTCCTTTTGGAATTTTACCTCCAAGAGCGGTATATTTTTCTGGACTCTTTAAAAAGTCTACAATCTCTTGAACTTCTTCCTTTGCTCCCTCTAGACCTGCTACATTTTCGAACGTAGTTTTAACCTTAGTATCTTGATCAAAAAGTTTTGCTTTCGATTTACCGATATTAAAAATCTGACCACCGGCACCTCCACCACCACCAGCTCCAGACATTCTTCTCATAAAGAATAACCAAATGGCTATAAGAATAATAAAGGGTAAAAAAGCGATGATTTGATCGAAAAAACTAGTTCTATCTTCATTGCGAAGATCAAAATCTAGGTTGTATTCTGTTTTTAACTGACTAATTTTATTTTCAAAATTACGTTGATCTCCAAAATCATATTCAAATAATGGAGCTCCAGCTCTGTAGAAAGGAGAGTTTAATTTTTCTTGGTATTTCTCTTGAGCCATGGCTTCCTTGGTTAAGAATACCTGAGCCACGGTTCGATTCACTACTAGAATTTTATCGACTTCATTCTTCGTTAAAATCTCGTAAAATTCATTAGTAGATATTTTTTTGGTAGCTAACGCTCCTTCACTAAAAAAGTTAAACCCAATAATAAGTACGAAAATAGCTCCGTAAATCCAATACATATTGAATTTGAATTTAGGCGTATTATTCGTGGGTTTTGTGGTATTATTTTTATCAGACATAGTGCTACTTCAAATTAATTAGGTTGGGTAATTTCAGTAATTTTTGCATCACCCCATAAACTTTCAATATCATAAAATTCTCGTACATGTTTTTGAAAAACGTGTACAACTACATTCACATAATCCATTAAAATCCATTCGGCATTTTGAGTCCCCTCAATATGCCAAGGCTTATCTTTGAGTTCTTTACTCACTGTTTTTTGTACAGAACCAGAAATGGCGTTTACCTGAGTATTGGAATTTCCAGAACAAACTATAAAATAATCACAAACAGTGTTTTCGATTTCACGTAAATCTAATAGCTGAATGTTTTCTCCCTTCACATCGTCTATTCCCTTTATGATTACAGAGACTAAGTCGTCTGTAGGTATTGGTTTCTTAGTCATTAAAAATTTTTAAATTTTAGCAAAGTTATTACTTTTTTGCGATTATTTTTGTCTATTGTTAAACTAGTTGACCTTTATATTTCATTTGAAAATAATCAAACTTAGTGCCACCGAATCAACAAACTCCTTTTTAAAAAAAATGGCAGCAGAAACAACGGTGGAAAACTTTACTACCGTGCTTACCCATCAGCAAACAAAAGGCAGAGGACAACAGCATACTTCATGGCATTCTAAGCCTTTTAAAAACCTTACGTTTAGCACGTTAATACATCATAAAGCACTTCAAATCGATGCGCAAGCTTCCCTTAATTATGCGGTAGCTTTAGCGGTTATTAAAACGCTAAAAAAACTTCAAGTTCCCAAACTGAGTATTAAATGGCCTAACGACATTCTGACAGCTAACAAAAAACTCTGTGGAATTTTAATTGAAAACAACATTCAGAACACGAACATCACCTACAGCATTGTAGGTATTGGACTCAATGTTAATCAAGAAACATTTCCAAAAGAGCTCACACATGCCACCTCCATAAAAAATAGTATAGGAACTTCTTTAGTATTGGACGATGTGTTAGCAGATCTGTTACAAAATATAAAAGCCTATAGCGATCTAATGGAATCTGACAAAAGAGAAACTCTAAAGGAAAGCTATGAACAACAACTGTTTAGAAAAGGTATCCCTACGGCTTTTCAAAACCAGCAAAACATCAAATTTATGGGATCCATTCAAGGCGTAAACTCAGATGGATTACTAGAAGTGCTACTAGAAGATGACAGCATTCACACCTTTGGACTCAAAGAGCTTAAAATGCTTATAAATTAGCAATATTCTGAGTAAGCGTATCGATAAAACTAGTCAATGGTTTTTTAACCATCATTGCCATCATGGGATTAAAGTCCCCTTCAAAAACTAACTGAACCGAAGTACTGGTTTCGCTCACTTCTTGAATATCTGAAGATAAGGTAAAAGGCAGTTTGCTACTGGCGGCACCCAACACAATTTTAGTGTTTGGTGTTTGTTCTTTTAAGACCAAACGAATCTCTGGCATTCCTTTTAAGGCAAACAAAAAAGAATCCCCATCAACCTCAAACTTTTCAGTACTTTCTGGCATCAATTGCTCAAAATTAGAAAGGGTTACTAAAAATTGAAAAACCTCTTCCGAACGCTTTGCTACTGTAACTGTATTTCCTTTAATTTCCATAAATCTATTGTTTCCACGCACTAGGATTCCTTCTCCAATCTTCAAGTGTGCTTATTTCATTTTCGTTGATATATTGACTTGCTGAAGCCTGCTCTAACAAATGTGTATAATCGCTTAAGGTAGTCAACGACACATCATGTTGTTCGAAGTTTTGTGTAGCTACATCGAACCCATAGGTAAAAATAGCAACCATTCCTTTAACCACAGCACCTGCTTTTTTAAGGGCATCTACAGCATGAAGACTACTGTTCCCCGTACTAATCAAATCTTCAATCACGACCACATTTTGACCTGATTCTAAATACCCCTCAATTTGATTCTGACGTCCGTGCTTTTTAGCTTCTGGGCGAACATATACAAATGGCACCCCCAATTCTTGAGCGATCAAAACCCCGATAGCAATAGCACCGGTAGCAACCCCTGCAATTACATCAGGTTTTCCATAGGTATCTACTACAATTTTAGAAATTTCTTGCTTTAAAAAGACTCGTACTGCAGGATACGATAAGGTAATCCTGTTGTCACAGTATATCGGAGACTTCCATCCTGACGCCCAAGTGAATGGTTCATTTGGACTCAATTTTATGGCCTTAATTTTCAGTAATAATTCAGCCGTTTTTTTTGCTGTATCTTTGTCTAAAATCATAATCGCAAATGTATAAAGTTTTTGTAAATGATACTCCCATTATTTTAACAGATTCTGCTAAAAGCGAAAATGATTTTCCTACCCTATTGTATAACAACACACATCTAGACGAAATCGTCTATAAACTAACAGATGGTGGACTATCTGGCGTAAATCTCTATTGTATTGATTTACCTTCATGCTGGGAGCATTTTAAAACCTATTTTTCGACAGTGGTAGCTGCTGGAGGATTAGTAAAGAATGCTGAAAGTGAATTTCTTTTTATTTCTAGATTTGATAAATGGGACCTCCCTAAAGGAAGAATTGAAGCAAATGAAACACTAGAAGAAACAGCCATTAGAGAAGTAGAAGAAGAATGTGGCATTACAGAACTTGAGTTACAGAACTTTTTAGTAACCACCTACCACCTCTTTAATCAAAATAATAGCTACAAACTAAAAGAAACGCATTGGTATTTTATGACTACAAATTACCAAGGAACACTCACTCCCCAGTTGGAAGAAGGCATAACCAATGTTGTATTCAAAAGCAAAGAAGAAGTTCAACAAGCGCTTTTAAACTCGTATGCCAATATTGCTATTGTAATCAAAAAGCAGTATTCAGATTCCAGAAGATAGATTTCCGAAATTCATATAAAAAGGTATCTTTGCGGCCGTAACACCCACCGATTATGACCGAATTTATCCAAAAAAGAGTTCACAACGCTAAAAATGATATTTTATCTGGAATTACCGTAGCATTAGCCTTGGTACCAGAAGCTGTTGCCTTTGCTTTTGTAGCAGGAGTTGACCCTTTAGTTGGACTCTATGCAGCATTTATGATTGGCTTAATCACCTCGATATTTGGAGGAAGACCTGGTATGATTTCTGGTGCTACAGGTGCCCTAGCGGTTGTTATGGTGAGTTTGGTAAGTGAGGGTAATGCTATGGGTATGGAAGGAGAAAATTTAGGCTTATACTATCTTTTTGCGACCGTTATTTTAATGGGAATCATACAAATGCTAGCAGGAGTATTTAAACTTGGAAAATTTGTACGCTTAATTCCCCACCCTGTAATGATGGGATTTGTAAACGGTCTTGCTATCGTTATTTTTCTATCGCAGTTAGGTATGTTTAAACAAACCGTAAATGGAGAAAAAGTTTGGCTTGAGGGTACTCCTTTACTAACCATGGCTGGCCTAGTAGGCTTAACCATGCTTATTATGTGGGGGTTACCCAAATTTAAGGCAACTCAAAAACTACCTGAAGCATTGATTGGAATTCTTGTGGTTAGTGCTATTGTCATTTTTTCAAACCTAGATGTTGCTACCGTTGGATCGTTTATTAGAGATGGTGGTGGTGAAGGTTTAAAAGGAGGGTTACCCACCTTGCAACTAGAAACCTTTTCTAAAATACCTTTAAACCTTGCTACCTTACGTTTTATTTTCCCCTATGCACTTATTCTTGCCGCCATTGGTTTAATTGAGTCTTTAATGACCTTAAATTTAATTGACGATTTAACAGATACCCGTGGAAACACAAACCGTGAATGTTTAGCACAAGGTGGTGCAAATATCATTACAGGACTCTTTGGAGGTATGGGAGGATGTGCCATGATTGGACAATCCATTATCAATATTAAAGGAGGCGGTAGAGGAAGACTGTCTGGTATTGTAGCAGCTGTAATGTTATTAATGTTTATTCTTTTTGCCTCGAGCTACATAGAACAAGTACCTATTGCAGCCTTAGTGGGTGTAATGTTTATGGTGGTTATTGGCACCTTTGCATGGTCTAGTTTTAGAATCATGAACAAAATACCAAGAACCGATCTATTTGTATTGATTTTGGTTTCTGGATTAACTGTAATTTTCGATTTAGCCATTGCGGTTATTGCTGGGGTTATTGTTAGTGCTTTGGTTTTCTCGTGGGAAAATGCCAAACGAATTAGAGCACGCAAACGCTTTAAAGATGATGGAACCAAGGTCTATGAGATTTGGGGACCTTTATTCTTTGGAAGTATTTCAGCCTTCAACGAAAAGTTCGATGTAAAAAACGATCCTAAAAAAGTAGAGGTCGATTTTATTGAATCTCGCATTAGCGATCACTCTGCACTAGAAGCGATTTTTGTATTGGTTGAAAAATACCAGGCTGAAGGAAAAAAAATCACCCTAAAACACCTCAGTGAAGACTGCAAGGTCTTGTTATATAAAGCCAGTCCAATATTTGCTTCCATAATTGAAGAAGATGTAGATGACCCTAGATACCATTTAGCTGCCAACCCAGAAAAGTTTCCAAAATCACTTTCTGAATATACGTTTTAAGGCTTACACCATTCCATGATCTGACAAGGGCAACGAACGAACTCGTTTTCCTGATGCATGGTATATGGCATTACAAATGGCAGCAGCCACAGGAGGTACACCAGGCTCTCCAACACCAGTAGGCTCAGCATCTTGTTCCATAATATGCACATGTACATTTGGAGCATCTTTCATACGAGTCATTTTATAATCAAAGAAATTATGCTGCTCAACAGCACCATTTTTGGCAGATATTTTTCCAAATAGGGTTAATGATGTTCCAAAAATAGCAGCACCTTCCATTTGATTTAAAACACTGTCTTTGTTTACATACATTCCGCAATCGAGTACAGTATAGATGTTTTCTACTTTTACTTTTCCTTCTTTTACAGAAACCTCTGCTACCGTAGCAACATAACTGTAAAAACTATAATGAATAGCTACTCCCATACCATGTCCTTCCGGAAGTTGACGCCTCCAGTTAGAAAGTCCTCTTACGGTAGTCAATACATTTTTAAGGCGCTTTGAGTCAAACACATGTTCTTTACCTACACCATCTTTTCGATCTTTACCCAGTAAATCTAGATGAAATTGAATCGGATCTTTTTGGGCTGCAATAGCTAATTCATCAACAAAAGAATTGATTCCAAAAGCACTAATAATATTCGAAACAGAACGCATCCAACCAATTCTAACATAAGATTCTGCTTTTGCGTTTTCTAAGCGTTTATTGGGTATTGTATAAGGGTTATTGGTAAAGCCCATCCCCATTTCAAAACCAGCCGCATAATCAGACATGGGTTTAAAGGTTGAGGTAATTGAAGGAAAAGCGGTTCTGTGTAACCATCCTGTTACAGCGCCATTAGCATCTAAAGCTCCCTTAAAGTATTGTGCACTTTGAGCATGATAAAAACTGTGTTTAATATCGTCTTCTCGCGACCAAACTACCTGAACGGGTGCTTTGAGTTGTTGCGATAAGGCTACAGCTTCGACAACAAAATCTGATTTTGATTTTCTTCCAAAGGCACCCCCTAACAACATCACATTAACGGTGATTTTTTCAATTTCAAAACCAAAAAAGTGGGCTAATTCTGCTCGTACCGTTTGAGGGTCTTGAACAGGTGCCCATACTTCACATACGCCATCCTGAACCCATGCAAGAGCATTGGGCACTTCCATTGGAGCATGAGCTAAGTGAGGCATTGTGTACACAGCATCTACTGTAGTTGTGGCTTCTTTAAATGCGCGATCTACATTGCCTTGTGTTGTTGGCAATACTTTTCCTGGCTGTTGTACTCTTTCAACTAAGGTTTTAGAAAATTCAGCAGTATCATAGGTTCCATTAGGTCCTAAATCCCACTCCACTTGAAGGTTGTTTTTCCCTTGAAAGGCAGACCACGTATTGTTGGCAATTACTGCTACTCCACCAAACATTCCAAAAAACTTTCCTGTCGGTGGCACCAAGCGCTCTAATGTAAGCGTTTGTTCTACTCCCCACAGGTCTTTGGCTGCAGAATCATCAACACTTTTAACTGTTCCAAAAGCTGCAGGACATCTGGCAATAGCCGCGTACTTCATATTGGGTAATTTTGCATCAATACCATAGTTTGCAGTTCCATGGGTAAAATCTTTTAGGTCTGCACTTTTAAGTCCTTTACCAATATATCTAAAGTCCTTTGTCTCTTTTAAAACTATGGTTTCTTCTTTAGGTGTTTCAATAGTTCTTGCGATGTCTACCAAATCTCCAAAAAATACGGTATCTCCAGTTTTAAGGTGTTTTACATAATGAAGTTCAGCCTTACAGTTATCCACTGTTGTATTCCATTTTTTAGCAGCTGCCAACTCGAGTATGGTTCGTGCCATGGCACCCATGGTTCTCATAGGAGTTAATAAGGTCCTAATGCTTCGGGAACCATCGGTGTTTTGATTTCCATATTTAGCATCTCCGGTAGCTTGTTGAATCTGAACATAACTCCAATCTGCCTCAAACTCGTCGGCAATTATAGAAGCCATAGAGGTTCTAATTCCTTGTCCCATTTCAGATCGTGCTACCATAATAGTGACTTTTCCATCTTTTTGAAGTTGCACAAAAAGGTTGGGCACAAATGAACTTCCGTCTTCTAACACATTCACAATGGCCGAAGGTGTGGAAAGCTGACATCCTAAAACCAATCCTCCAGAAGCAAGACCCACTACTTTCACAAAATTTCGTCGACTAATATTTCTTACCACACTCATAAGGATTGCTTTTTAAGTTCAACTGCTTTATAAATGGCTTTTTTAATTCGAACATAGGTTCCGCATCTACAAATATTACCACTCATGGCAGCATTAA
>CBFHVY010000001.1:0-132663 GCA_965659555.1 Flavobacteriaceae bacterium | reverse complement strand
ATTTCGTGACGGTTGTACATTTTAATCTTTCCTCGTCCTATTTGACGGTTCATCGCTGAATACGCACCTAAAAGAAGCTGTTGTCCTGTTTGTCCTTTAGCATAGAACGTTCTTGACACTAAAACTCCCCCAAAAGAACGGTTGTCTAATAACCCTCCGTAATCTCTTGCAAAAGGAACTCCTTGTGCCACACATTGATCGATAATATTCGCCGATACTTCGGCTAGTCTGTACACATTCGCTTCTCGAGATCTATAATCTCCTCCTTTAACGGTATCGTAAAATAAACGGTAGGTAGAGTCTCCATCTCCTTGGTAGTTTTTAGCCGCATTGATTCCTCCTTGGGCAGCAATTGAATGCGCACGTCTTGGGGAATCTTGAAAACAAAATGCTTTTACATTATATCCTAACTCCGCTAAGGTTGCCGCAGCAGATCCTCCTGCCAAACCTGTTCCTACTACAATAACATCTATAAGACGCTTGTTTGCAGGGTTCACTAAGTTAATTTCATTCTTGTGTTTTGTCCACTTTTCAGCGAGTGGTCCACTTGGTATTTTAGCATCTAAAGCCATAGTATTAGATATGTTTAGTGTCCTGTTAAATGATGAAAGAGTGCAATAAAAATAAATCCTAGAGGAATTCCAATAGCATACACTTTTGAAAAGCCTTTAAGACTTTTAATGTATTTGTTGTTTGCTCCTACCGATTGAAACGCAGAATTAAATCCGTGTAACAAGTGGAGTGCTAAAAACACAAAAGCTACGCTGTAGGCAGCAACTCTAATAGGGCTATGGAACTTTTCTACTAGCTCATGGTAGTATCTATACTCGCCATTAAGCATTCCACTCATGTCTCCTTGAATATATTTTACATTGAGTTCTGGAATCCAAAAGTCAATAAAATGCAATACAATAAATGCTAAAATGGCTAAACCGCTCCAGATCATGTTTCTACTTACCCAAGGTGCATTTGCTGCTCCATTGTTTTTTGCATAGCTAATTTGTCTTGCTTTGTTGTTTTGAATTTCTAGCACAAAGCCCATTACAAAATGAAAAACTACCCCAAAAATAAGTACTGGTTGCAAAGCAAATTGTACTAAAGGGTTAGTACCCATAAAATGAGAAAACTCGTTAAACACGTCTGCACTAAAGACCGATGTTATATTAATTACAAAGTGTTGTAGGAGAAAAATCATTAAGAAAAAAGCAGAAAGCGCCATCGCAAACTTTCTACCAATTGAAGAATTTAGAATTCCGCTCATCTTTTGTTCGTTTTTTTATGTTTGCAAAGGTAATGCTCAATCGTTTGATGTCCAAGCATAATACCTATTTTCGCCAATATTTAGAATGAATTTAACCTTTGCTTTATTTTATGCTAAATTTTTGTTTTGCTCCGGCAATCTTCACGGTATAGGTTCCTTTAGGTAAATAATACTCCCCATTTCCAGCTTTAGAGGCTCCCTTTTTAGAATTCTTGTTGTAGGCCTTGAGTCCAGCCTTTGAAAAAGATAGGTCGAAGCTTGCTTCGTTATATCCTTTGTCTGCCGAAATTTTCATGCTATTTACCATCATATCGTCTTTATATACTTCTAGTACAATACTCTTTTTTGCATTCAGATAAAAAGGTATGGTAAGCTTTGGGGTAAATGCTGGTCTCCAAGAACTTCTTGAACTGCCCCAACCTCTACTTCTAATATCGGCTATCTCAAATATAAACGCGTCTTTATTGCCATGTACTGCGGCTAATTTTTGTAAAGGACTAATATCGGCCACATACAAACTTCTTCCATGTGTTCCTAAAATCAAATGATTTGCCACAGGCTGAATTACTAGATCATGAACGGCAACATTAGGTAAATCTTTTTGGAAAGGTGACCAATTAGCACCTCCGTCGAAGCTTACGTAAACGCCATTATCTGTTCCAACATAAAGCATTCCGGCTACTTTTGGATCTTCACGGATTACATTTACTGGCGACATTGGTACATTCGTTCCAATATTTTTCCATGTTTTTCCATAGTCATCTGATTGGTATATATAGCTTGTAAAATCATCAAAACGATACCCGTTTAAGGTTACATATACACGTTCTTTTTGGTGTTGAGAAGCAATAACTCTACTTACCCATAGCCCTTTTGGAAAACTGTCTGAGATGCGCTCCCATGATCCGCCTCCGTTTTTTGAAACATGCACATACCCGTCATCAGACCCAACATATAATAATCCGAATTGGAAGGGAGATTCTGAAATGGTGGTTAACGAACCATAGGTTACATTTCCTTTTTTGCCTCCTGTGGTTAAATCATCAGAAATCGTTTCCCACGTGTCTCCTTGATTTAAGCTTCTGTGAAGTTTATTTCCACCTAAGTATAAAATGTCTTGGTTGTGTTTCGATAAATGGATAGGGGTTTGCCAATTGAAACGATATGGATGTTCACCTAAGCTATGTTTAGGTTGAATATAGGTTCGTTCTCCTGTTGCTCTGTTAATTCTGAAATAGCTTCCAAATTGATATCCTGTAAAAACAATGTTTTGGTTTCGTTCATCAACTTGAACTTGCATACCGTCTCCACCCATAATAGACTCATATGGATTTTGACCAGAGCTATACCATCGTTTGTCTACTCTAGCGGTATGGTCTGCTACCCAAACACCATTATCTTGTAGTCCCCCATAAACTTTATACGGCTTTTGTAAATCTGCATAAATGGCGTAGAACTGACCAACTGAAGGTTCATTTAATTTGATCCAATTTTCACCATCGTCATACGATAGGTTTAACCCTCCATCATTTCCGTTTAGTAAATGCCCTTTTCGTTTTGGGTTTATCCAAAGAGCTTGATGGTCTGAATGCACATTCTCTCTACTAATGGAGCTAAAGGTTTTTCCTCCATCTTTCGATTTTAAAATAGGAACTCCCAATACATAAATGGCATTCTTATCTTGAGGATCTACACGTATTTCACCAAAATAATACCCATATGAAGAATACAATCCTTCAATATTTCCTGTATGTGTTTTTTTCCATGATGTTCCTCCATTTGTAGTTAAAAAAACTTCTGCCCCTTCTACTGGGGTATCAAAAACTACAGCATTTGTGTCTTCTAAATACCGTGCTAAATCAATAGGCTTAGCAGAGCCCGAACGCACCATTTGCTTGATGTTTTCGGCATTGTATTTTTCTTGAAACCTGTTGGCTTTTAAATAATTATTTAGTGTACTATTCTCTAACTTTAGAAAATCCTCAACAGACATCATCTTAAAGCTTTCTTTTGTTAAAGCAGCTGCATTGGTTTTGCCTGTTGGTCTAGCGGGTCTTCTAAACTGACTATCATGCAGTGCATAAACCGTATTTTCATCATAAACAGCTAAACCAATTCTACCCACTCCATCTCCATTTTTAAAGCCGTTGTTTTGAGAAATAATCGTCCAAGAATCACCTCCGTCTGTACTTTTATAAATCGCAGAGTTTTTACCATCACCATCAAAGTCCCATGCTTTTCGTTCTCTTTCCCAAGAGGCTGCGTATAATATTGTTGGATTTTGTGGCGCTGCAGCAACATCAATAATTCCTGTATCGTTATTAATAAATAAGGTCTTTTTCCAAGTCTTTCCTCCGTCTGTAGTTTTAAAAATTCCTCGTTCTGCATTTGGGGAATATAAATGTCCAATAACCCCTACTACTACTTCTTGTGTATTGTTGGGGTTGATAAGTATTCTACTGATATGATGAGAATCTGAAAGGCCTACTTGCTGCCAGGTGTTACCCTTGTCTGTTGACTTTAACATTCCGATTCCTGCATACGAAGAACGCGAAGAGTTTTTTTCTCCCGTTCCTACCCAGATTGTTCCCGAGTTCCAATCTACAGCAATATCGCCAATGTTTTGGGTGGGTGAATTATCTAATTTAGGTTCGAAAGTGGTTCCATTATTATGAGTATACCACAACCCTCCCGAAGCATAACCAACATAAAACTCTGTGGGGTCGTTTGGATTTACATCAACATCTACTACTCTTCCACTCATTACTGTGGGTCCGATATTTTGAAACGGAAGGTTTTTTACTAGTGATGCATTGGTTAAGGCTTCTTTTTCTTTTAAAGCTTTTTGTATTTGAGGAACCTGTGTTGCAGGCTGTTGAGCAAAAACAGCGATGGTGAAACACAAGAGGATACTTGAAAAAATTGCTTTCATAATTAGATTCGTTTGATTTGAGCTGTTGAAAATACCACTTGTTAAGCCGAATTCAAAAAAATAACGACAACATTTTCTGATATTGGAATAAATCGGAAGAAGCCTGTCATTTCGGTGTGGTTTTTGATAGTAATTGCTACATTTGCCAAGTTAAAAAAACCAAACCTTATGAAATATCATCGCATAGACCACTCGCTTTTTATTCAAAACCGAAAAAACTTTATGGCTCAAATGAAATCCAATAGTTTGGCCGTTTTTAACTCTAATGATATTTACCCTGTAAGTGCAGATAGTACAATGCCTTTTGAGCAACACCGAGATATTTTTTTCCTCAGCGGTGTAGATCAAGAAGAGAGTGTTTTGGTGCTTTTTCCAGACGCTCCAAAAGCCAAGCATAAAGAGCTGCTGTTTTTAAAAGAAACCAATGCGCATATCGCTGTTTGGGAAGGAGAAAAACTCACCAAAAAAGCTGCCTTTGAAACTTCAGGAATTCAAACTGTCTATTGGTTACACGATTTAGAAAAAGTGCTTTTTGAATTGATGACCCAGTGCGAAACAATTTACATCAACACCAATGAACACTATAGAGCAAATGTTGAAACTGAGACCAGGGAAGATCGTTTTACCAAATGGCTAACTCAAAAATACCCTGCGCATTCTGTTGCTAAAAGCAACCCTATTTTACAAAAATTACGCTCAGTAAAAAGCCCTATTGAATTAGAGCTCATGCAAAAAGCATGTGACATTACCGAAAAAGGGATTCGACGCTTACTTCATTTTATTAAACCCGGAGTTTGGGAATACAATATTGAAGCAGAACTGTTACACGAATTTATTAATAACCGCTCTAAAGGATTTGCGTATACCCCTATTATTGCAAGTGGTGCCAATGCCAACGTGCTACACTATGTTGAAAACAATCAACAATGTAAAGATGGAGACCTTATCTTATTAGATGTTGGAGCAGAATACGCAAACTATTCTTCAGATCTTTCGAGAACCATTCCTGTTTCGGGTAGGTTTACCGATCGTCAGAAAGCAGTGTATAATGCTGTAAACCATGTAAAGAAAGAAGCCACAAAACTATTGGTTCCAGGAGCCTATTGGGAAGAATATCATGTTGAAGTAGGAAAATTAATGACTTCAGAGTTGCTTGGGCTTGGCTTGTTAGATAAAGCCGATGTTCAAAATGAAAACCCAGAATGGCCTGCCTATAAAAAATACTTTATGCATGGAACAAGTCACCATATTGGATTAGACACCCACGATTACGGTTTACTTCATTTACCCATAGAGCCTAATATGGTGTTTACTGTTGAACCCGGAATTTATATTCCCGAAGAAGGTTTTGGTATTCGTTTAGAAGACGATGTGGTGGTTCAAGCCTCTGGGGAGCCCTTCAACTTAATGAGAAATATACCTATTGAAGCGGAGGAAATTGAAGATTTAATGAACGCTTAATTTAACTCGCTACCTCACGCGCTGATTTTTCTGTAATGAAGATACGATTATTATGTATTGGGTTGCTTTTCCCTTTGTTTGCCTTTTCGCAAACTATTACGATTAAAGATGCCAAGACCCAAAAGCCGATAGAGTTAGTTAATATTATTAGCCAAAAACCCAGGGCATATACCCTCACAAACTCTAAAGGTCAGGCAGAACTCAGTAGTTTTTCTTTGTCACAAAAGATTGTCATAAGAACACTAGGGTACAAAACAAGAGTCCTTAGTTATAAAAGCCTAAAGGCATTAGGGTTTGAACTGTTTTTAGAAGCGAGCAATCTAAACTTAGATGAAGTCGTAATCTCTGCAACGGGTTGGAGAGAGGCCGCTAATACAATTCCAAACAAGGTTGTTTCTATCTCTGCTAAAGATGTTAACTTTCAGAACCCTCAAACTGCTGCAGATCTCTTAGGACTTTCTGGAAATGTGTATGTTCAAAAAAGTCAACAAGGAGGAGGAAGCCCTATGATTCGAGGCTTTGCCACAAACAGACTGCTCTATACCATTGATGGTGTACGAATGAATACCGCTATTTTTAGGGGAGGAAATATTCAAAATGTAATTAGCTTAGATCCTTTTGCTATAGAAAACACCGAAGTGTTTTTCGGTCCAGGATCGGTCATCTATGGTTCAGATGCCATTGGAGGTGTGATGAGTTTTTCAACACTAACCCCTCAACTGTCTACAAAAGAAACCCCATTTATTTCTGGAAAAGCCAGCTCTCGTTTTGCTTCAGCGAATTCAGAAAAAACAGGGCATTTAGATCTTAATATCGGACTGAAAAAATGGGGATTTGTTAGCAGTATTAGTTCATGGGATTATGGTGAGCTAATTCAAGGAGCTAATGGCCCCGATGATTATTTAAAATTCTTAAGCGTTCGACGCATAGGAAATCAAGACGTTGTCGTTCAACAAGCAAACCCAAGGCTTCAAGATCCTTCTGCGTATGCTCAGGTAAACCTGATGCAAAAAGTACTCTTTAAACCCAATGCTAAATGGAGCTTTCAATACGGATTTCACCATTCTAGAACCTCTAGTTATGGGAGGTATGATCGACATAATCGTTTTAAAAATGGGGTGCCTCGTTATGGTGAGTGGAGCTATGGCCCTCAGCAATGGATGATGCATAACCTAAACATCAATTATGTAAATGAACACGTCTTATTTGATGAGTTCAGTTTTAAATTAGCCCAACAATCGTTTGAAGAAAGTAGAATAAGTAGAAATCTACATGATGTGATTCGTACGACTCGAACAGAACAGGTAGACGCTTCTTCTGTAAACTTTGACTTTATAAAAATAGCAAGCCCACAAAACACGTTGTATTATGGGTTTGAATACATTTATAACGATGTTACTTCAAATGGTAGGAGAACACACATTGAACAAAATACTATTCAACCGGGTTCAGCACGCTATCCTAATGCTTCTTGGAAAACCATAGCCTTCTATATAAACGACGATTATAAGGTTTCGAAAACCTTTAATATTCAATCTGGTATTCGGTATAGTAGTTTTACTGTAGCTGCTGATTTTTCAAACAATGCTTCATTTTTTCCATTACCCTTTAGCAGCGCAACTATTACTAATGGTGCTTTAACCGGGAGTATTGGAGCGGTCTACAGGCCCAATAAAAAATGGGTGTTAAGCACAAACTTAGCTACTGCTTTTAGAGCGCCTAATGTAGACGATGTGGGGAAAATTTTCGATTCTGAACCTGGTGCCTTAACCGTGCCTAACCCAGACTTAAAAGAGGAGTATGCCTATAGTATCGATGTTGGAATTGCTAAAGTGATTGGCAATAGTATTAAACTTGATGTTTCTGGATATTATACCTTTTTAAAAGACGCTTTAGTTCGTCGAGATTTTCTGTTAAACGGACAATCTTCTGTTGTTTATGACGGTGAACTCAGTAGGGTTCAGGCCATTCAGAATGCAGGAAATGCCCATGTATATGGTATACAGTCGGGTATTGAAATTAAGTTAAGTCAAGGCTTAAGTTTTTCTACAGACGTCAACTATCAAGTAGGAGAAGAAAAAA
The DNA here is from genome assembly GCA_965659555.1 of Flavobacteriaceae bacterium. Classification (GTDB taxonomy): domain Bacteria; phylum Bacteroidota; class Bacteroidia; order Flavobacteriales; family Flavobacteriaceae; genus Polaribacter. Next base: position 124,927 of record CBFHVY010000001.1, on the reverse strand, counting down.
TGGATGATGGCACTGTAAGTCCATCTAGACATGCCGCTCCTTTTTTTGGTACTTCTAGATTAAGTTATACTGGCAATAAATTAAAGCTTCAATTGTATAGTGTTTTTCAAGGAGAACGCGCTTTTAAAGATCTCGCCTTAGAAGAACGCAATAAAGATGAAATCTACGCTAAAGATGCCAATGGAAATAATTATGCCCCATCTTGGCTCACTTTTAATGTAAAAAGTAGTTATGATATTTCTGACCACATGACACTCAATATTGGTGTTGAGAATATTACCGACCAACGGTACAGGCCTTACAGCTCAGGAATATCGGGTGCAGGAAGAAATTTAGTCCTTTCGTTAAGCAGTACGTTCTAAGCTAAAGATGCCGACTTAATAAAATTGATTGACTCCTTGTTAAACGTTTGGGCTCTTTCAACATTCACTACATGTCCGCAAGACTCCACAACAAAAAGGGAAGAAGACTGGTGTTGAGAAACAATATTTTTTATCGATGGAAGGAATAAGTGATCCTCTTCACCCATAATATATAAGGTGGGTATCTTAAGATCTTTTGTTCGAAATAATTTTAATAACGGGTTTATTTCAGTAGTAAGCTTAAACCATTTTACAAACTCTTTTTGATATAGCTTTTTGGCCTCTTCTACAAAAAGAAGTCTCGACTTTTTATGGTTTTTCTTGGGCATGATAATAAACGCAAACAACTGATATAAATACATGTACGGAATAATCGACTTAAACATTGTTCCCAAACGCATTAATAATTGCGACTTAAAGTTCAGCTTCATTATAGCACCCCCCATCACCATGCTATTGACTACCTGAGGTTTAATTTCTGCTAAGTTTCGAATTAAAATCGTACCTAAAGAAATACCAATAAAATGCGATTGTTGAATTTTCAAATGATCTAAGACCTCTACAATATCATGAGTAACACTATCGAAGGTGTATTTTCTATTAAAGGTGTCCTTTAAATTTGGCTTGCTATTTCCGTGTCCTCTTAAATCGAGCACTAAAACATTAAAGTGTTTTTTAAAAGACCGAATCTGTTTGTACCATATAGCACTACTCCCTCCGGCTCCATGAACGAAGGTTACCCAGTTTTGGGAAGTGTTATTTGGATATGTGTAGTATTGTAGCAAATTGTTTATGGTTTGTAAAAATACGACTTTTTACTTGGTCGACTTGTTAAAAATAAGAGCAACTAGAAAGGCAACTATCGCAGGAAGTACCCAGCCTAACTTATACGAAGATAACGGAATGAAATATTGTACTATGGCTAACTGTTCAGGCGGAATTATAAAGGCGAGAAAATCAGGAATACTAAACACAAACGTAGTACCTACTACCCATTTAAACACCCTAGGAGTAGCGATTGTATTTGGTAGTACATGGAGTAGAATAATGACTATGGTGATTGGATAAATAAACATAAGTGCTGGAAAACCTATAGTAATGATAAAGCCTACCTCATAACTGCCCACAACAATTCCTATCAAACAACTGAGTAATGCCGTTACTGTATATGCTCTTTTTTTATGGTTAAAAATTCCGCTCGCATAATCAGAAGCTCCTGTAATTACTCCAACTGCAGTGGTAAAACAAGCTAGAGATACTAGAACACTTAAAAAAGAAGCGCCTATAGAACCTAATGTAAGCTTTGTGATTCCCGTTAACAATTGAATTCTTGTTGCATCTTCCGGAAAAGAGTCTCCCAAAAGAGCCCCACTTAAAATTAATCCTCCATAAATTACGAGTAATCCTATTCCTGCAATTAGACCTGACTTTGTAATGAGTTCTTTTTTAGCTTCGTAGGTTTGGTACCCTCTTAGGTTTAAGGATATAATAATTACTGCACCAACAACTACCCCACCTATAGCATCATAGGTTTGATACCCTTCTAAAATTCCATAAACAAAAGGAGTCTTTAGGCTAGAGGGCTGAACTGCTTCTGGACCAATTCCAATCGACAGTCCAATAATCAATAAAAGAATAAGTATAATAATGGGCGTTAACAGCTTTCCTATAAAGCTTAAGATTTTAGATCTATTTAGTACAAAAATAAATACTAACATAAAATACACACTACTGGTTAGCCAAGGAGGTGTATTTACAAAAGGGGCCACTGCGATTTCATGTGTCACAGATGCCGTTCTAGGAGCAGGGAGTGTTATTGCTATTAGGTAAATACAAAAGCAAAATATTGCACTAAACCAATGTGCTACAGGTTTGGCCAAATCATATAAGGTGCCTTGTACTTTTGCATGTGCAAAAATTCCTAAAATAGGAATGCATACAGCTGTAATCATAAAACCCAACACCACCATCCACCAAGCGGCTCCCGATAGATTACCCAGCATTGGCGGCAAAATTAGATTTCCTGCCCCAAAAAAGAGTGAAAACAGGGCAAATCCGCTCATTAGTATTTCTTTGTTTTTCTTCATTTACGCCGTTTTTTTATCAAAAAAAGGATGAAATTAATCAAAACAGCGCTAATTCCTATAAAAAGCAAACAAAACTTGATTGTGGCAAAATAATAGGCAACTGACACCCAAAAAGGACTGAGATTCCCTAAAAGCAACTGTATAAGCCCTATGTTTTCGATAAAGTCACAAAGCATAGCTATAAACATTGCATTCACTAGATAATATCCAATATGATAAAATGCATGGTCTTTCCATACCAAGCTATTCAGTCTATACAGCAACAGGGCAATACCACTCGAATAGACAACCGGAAAAATAAAGTCGAACCCCAAGCTTAAGCCAGCAGCAATTTTAGCCGTTTCATCCCAAGAATTAAGCATGGCTATTGCTGTTTCTAAATCTTTAGCGAGCTCAAAAGAAACAATTCCAGAGGGTGCTATTGCATTCGTTAAGTACGCATCAAAATAGCGCATGATTCCACCAAAAAGTAGCGTTAATCCAAAAAGAATTTTTGTGTTGTTGGCCTGTGTTTTGGCGGATTGGGAATTGAAAAATGTACCAAACATGGAGTTAAGTTGCGTTTGCTTGCGAAAGATACATATTTTTGTGAGATGGAAAAGGTAGTACACTTTAAGAACATTCCCGTTTCGTATACAGATCAAGGGAAGGGAACAGCAGTTGTTTTACTGCATGGTTTTTTAGAAAATAAAAACATGTGGGCACCTTTTATCCCTGATATATCATCAAAATATCGGGTTTTAGCACTAGATCTCTTAGGACATGGAAATACTCCTGCATTGGGTTATATCCACAGCATGGAAGATATGGCAGCACTGATTTATACTGTAGTACATTCTTTACGACTTCGACGCATTGTGCTTATCGGACATTCTATGGGTGGCTATGCCGCTTTAGCCTTTCTTAAACAGCACGCAGAAATGGTGAAAGGCCTATCCTTGGTGAATTCTACCCCTTTTGGAGATAGTGAGCGGAGATTAGCCCTTCGTGCTAAAATGATTCGCATCCTCAACAAAGACAATTACAGTCAGATTGTTAAAACTTTGGTAGAAGGGTTGTTTAACCAAGAAACGCTTACCAGTCATCATACAGCAATTCAAAGTGCTAAACAAGATGCGCTTAAAGTGCCTTTACAAAGTTTTATCGCTACTCAAAAAGGAATGATGGAACGTGAAAACCTCAGTTCGCTTTTTGCTGCTTTTAAAGGACATAAACTGGTGGTTCTTGGTAAAAAAGATGCTTTGATAGACCCAATTACGTTTACAAAATTTCTTCAAACGCAAAATATTTCTTTTGAAATCTTACCTGACGGTCATATGAGTCATCTAGAAAACACAACGCAATTACACTTGCTTATAACTTCCTTTCTAAAAAACTGTAGTTAGTCTTCGCTTAAAGCGTTCCATCCTTGGGCTTTTAAGGCTATTGTTTGTCCTGCTCTTGTAATTAAATTAAGGCCTTGATTTTCTTCTGTAATATGCCCAATAATTGAAAAGTTGGGATTGCCTTTAATCTTTTCAAAATCATCCATTTTTACAGTAAACAACAACTCGTAATCTTCTCCTCCACTTAAGGCAATTGTGGTACTATCTAATTGAAATTCTTCACAAGTACTAATCACCTGAGGGTCTAATGGCAGCTTATCTTCATAGATATTACATCCCACTTTGCTCTGTTTACATATGTGGAACAGCTCAGACGAAAGTCCGTCTGAAATATCAATCATCGAGGTTGGTAAAACATCTAGGTCACGTAATAATGTTGGAATATCTTTTCTAGCTTCTGGCTTTAATTGACGCTCAATTAGGTAGGTATAAGCGTCTAAATCAGGTTGGTTATTGGGGTTTACTTTAAATACTTGCTTTTCTCGCTCTAGTACTTGTAAGCCTAAATAAGCCGCACCTAAATCTCCAGTAACTACAATCAGGTCGGTTACTTTAGCGCCATCTCTGTAAACAATTTTATCTTCATTTGCTTCTCCTAAAGCTGTTACCGAGATTAAAATTCCTGTGGTTGAAGAGGTGGTATCGCCACCAATTAAATCTACTTTATAGGTCTCACAAGCCAACTGAATTCCTGCATACAACTCTTCAATAGCTTCGAGTGTAAAACGATTCGAAACAGCGATAGAAACGGTAATTTGAGTAGCAGTACCATTCATTGCATAAACATCGGAAAGATTGACCATAACGGCCTTATATCCTAAGTGTTTTAAAGGCATGTAACTTAAATCAAAGTGAACTCCTTCAACTAATAAATCTGTAGAAACCAATACTTTTTTGTCGCTTGAAATCACTGCTGCGTCATCGCCAATAGCTTTAAGGGTTGACGGGTTTTGTACACTAAAGTATTGCGTAATATGGTCTATTAAGCCAAACTCACCGAGATCGGCTAATGATGTTCTTTCTTGGTTTTTATCTTCAATCATGCTGCAAAGATAGTTACTTAAAAGAAATCCTTATCAAACTATTGGTTTTCTTAATACTTGACAGACCTAAAAATTGATTATTTGTACGTATATTTGCGTCCTATTTAGATTTAATCTATTTAAAATTATGATAAAAGTATCAGAATCTGCAAAAAAGAAAGTGATTGAGCTGATGTCCGAAGGAGGCTTTGACGCCGCTAACGATTTTGTTAGAGTTGGAGTAAAAAGCGGTGGATGTTCAGGCTTGTCATATGACTTAAATTTTGATAAAGAACAGTTTGAAAACGATAAGGTTTTTGAAGACAACGAGGTAAAAATTGTTGTCGACAAAAAGAGTTTTTTATATCTAGTTGGAACCACCCTGGAATATTCTGGAGGATTAAACGGAAAAGGGTTTGTCTTTAACAATCCTAATGCCAATAGAACGTGTGGTTGTGGAGAATCGTTTTCACTTTAAAAAAATAGCGCGATGAGTAAGTATACCGAAGATGATTTAAGAGAAGAATTAAAAACCAAAGAATACGAATATGGTTTTTATACAGCAATAGAAAGTGAAACTTTTGCAAAAGGATTAAGTGAAGAGGTTGTAATTGCAATTTCTAAGAAAAAGAATGAGCCCCAATGGATGACCGATTGGCGTTTAGACGCCTATAGAAACTGGACGAAGATGGAAGAGCCAGAATGGGCTAACGTTACCTACAAAAAACCTAACTTTCAAGAAATAGCTTATTATTCTGCCCCTAAGAAAAAACCAAAATTAAACAGTCTAGACGAGGTTGATCCAGATTTATTAGACACCTTTAAAAAACTGGGAATTTCATTAGAAGAACAAAAGCGCTTGGCCAATGTAGCTGTAGATATTGTTATGGACTCTGTGTCTGTAGCCACCACTTTTAAAAAGACGCTAAGCGAAAAAGGTATCATCTTTATGCCGATTTCTGAAGCCATTCAAGAGCACCCTGAGTTGGTAAAAAAATACATTGGTTCTGTGGTGCCTCCAAAAGATAATTTTTATGCGGCCTTAAACTCTGCGGTATTTTCTGATGGCTCTTTTTGCTACATTCCAAAAGGAGTAAAATGCCCAATGGAGCTTTCAACCTATTTTAGAATTAATGAGGGAGGAACTGGTCAGTTTGAGCGTACCTTAGTAGTTGCCGATAAAGGCAGCTTTGTGAGTTATCTAGAAGGGTGTACTGCGCCACAAAGAGATGAAAATCAATTGCACGCAGCGGTAGTAGAGCTTATTGCCTTAGACGATGCTGAAATAAAATATTCTACTGTACAAAACTGGTTCCCTGGGGGAGCAGATGGTAAAGGTGGAGTCTATAATTTTGTGACCAAAAGAGGTATTTGCGAAAATAATGCAAAAATTTCTTGGACTCAAGTAGAAACAGGTTCTGCCATTACATGGAAGTATCCAAGTTGTATCTTAAAAGGGAATAATTCTGTGGGTGAGTTTTACTCCATTGCAGTTACCAACAACTATCAACAAGCAGATACGGGGACTAAAATGATTCACTTGGGTAAAAACACCAAGTCTACCATTATTTCTAAAGGAATTTCTGCTGGAAAATCTCAAAACAGTTATAGAGGATTGGTACAAATTAACAGCCGTGCAGAAAACGCGCGTAACTTTTCTCAATGTGATAGTTTGTTGATGGGTAATGAATGTGGAGCACACACGTTTCCATACATAGAATCTAAAAACAAATCGGCTCAAATAGAGCACGAAGCTACTACGAGTAAAATTGGAGAAGATCAATTGTTTTATTGTAACCAAAGAGGAATCGATACCGAAAAAGCCATTGCCTTAATTGTAAATGGATTTAGTAAAGAGGTATTGAATAAACTTCCTATGGAATTTGCTGTTGAAGCACAGAAACTTCTTGAGATTAGCCTTGAAGGTAGCGTTGGATAATAGTAAATATGTTTATGATGAAAAGAATACTCGTTTTTATTTTCGCAATTACTTTTGTAGTTGCTTGTAAAACTTCAGAAAAAAAGACACCCAACAGCCCTGTTGTTACACTACATGTTTTTGATGGAGGAACCGTTGGGGCAAACAATCTTAATCTGTTTGCACAAGGAGATACATACAAAAGTGATTCTCTAGAACTCGCTGATGCTTTTTATGTAATTAAGCACGAAAAAGGAACCTTAATTTGGGATACTGGTTTACCAGAAGGACTTGTAGGTCAACCTCCATATACTACTCCTGATGGGGCTTTTACCATTTCTAGAAAAGACTCCTTGGCCAACAAATTAAAAACGATTGGATTAAGCGCTAAGGATGTAAATTACATTGCGTTCTCTCATATACATTTCGACCATACAGGAGCTGCCAATTATTTTGCAGATGCCACATGGTTGGTGCAACAACCTGAACTAGACTTTGCAAACAGTGAAGCCATTGTTGGCAATGGATTCTATGCTCCAGACTCTTTTTCTGCTTTAAAAAAGACGCAAGTGTTAACTGGTGACTACGATGTGTTTGGAGATGGTACGGTGGTTATCAAATCTATGCCGGGGCATACCGCTGGACATCAAGTATTGTTTTTAAACCTTGGTTTGGCTCAGCCTATTTTGTTGTCGGGTGATCTGTATCATTTTGAGCAAAACAGAACCGATGCCGTAGTTCCACAATTTAATTACGATATCCCAGAAACCGAAAAATCTATCGCTGCATTTGAAGCTTTTGCTAAAGAGAACAATGCGCAAATAATCATACAACACTCAGTAGCAGATTTTAAAAAGCTACAAAACGTATTAAAAAAATAAGATCCGTTATTATGTTAAAAATAGAGAACTTACATGCCGCTATAGAAGACAAAGAAATTCTTAAAGGCCTTAATATTGAAATCAACGCAGGAGAAGTACATGCGATTATGGGGCCAAATGGTGCCGGTAAAAGTACGCTAGCCTCCGTGATTGCTGGTAAAGAAGATTACGAAATTACTCAAGGTTCTGTGGAGCTTGAAGGACAAGACATTAGTGAACTTGCTCCAGAAGAGCGTGCGCATGCAGGAGTATTTTTATCTTTTCAGTATCCCGTAGAAATTCCAGGGGTTACTGTAACAAACTTTATCAAAACGGCCATTAATGAGTCTAGAAAAGCGCAAGGCTTAGAGGAAATGCCAGCTAAAGATATGCTCAAAAAGATTCGAGAGAAATCAGAGCTATTGGCTATCGACAGAAAGTTCTTATCGCGTTCGTTGAATGAAGGGTTTTCGGGAGGAGAAAAGAAACGTAATGAAATTTTTCAAATGGCTATGTTAGAGCCTAAGTTGGCCATCTTAGACGAAACCGATTCTGGATTAGACATCGATGCGCTTAGAATTGTAGCCAATGGTGTAAACAAATTAAAATCTAAAGACAATGCTGTAATCGTAATTACACACTACCAACGCCTATTAGATTATATCGTACCCGATTTTGTTCACGTTCTTCACGATGGAAGAATCGTTAAAACTGGAGATGCCTCTTTAGCGTTAGAATTAGAAGCTAAAGGATACGATTGGATTAAAGAACTTGCATAAAAAGCCTCAAAAAGGAAACTATGGATTTAAAAGACAAGATAGTATCATCATATGTAGCGTTTGAAGACGGTATAGATATGGATTCGGATGTACATTCGGTTCGATCTAAAGCCTTCCAAAGCTTTGAAACACTTGGTTTTCCTACCAAAAAATTAGAGGCTTGGAAATACACTTCATTAAATGCAATTCTAAAAGAAGACTACAGCATTTTTCCTGACCGTGAAAAAGCCGTAAACCTTGCTGATGTAAAAAAGTACTTTATTCATGATATTGATAGCTATAAAATCATTTTTATTGATGGAAAGTACAGCTCTTTTTTGTCAAGCACTACGCACGATGGGAAAGACATTTGTTTAATGTCTTCGGCATTAACAAAACCCAAATACAAAGGTGTTATAGATACCTACTTTAATAAAATAGCCAAAGAAGACAACATGACTTCTTTGAATACTGCATTTGCAAAAGAAGGCGCTTATATAGTAATACCAAAGGGAGTAGAAGTTGAGAAGCCTATTCAAATTATTAACTTTACAACGGGTTCGGAAGAAGCTACGTTATTACAACCGAGAAATCTAATTGTGGTGGAGCAAAATGCACATGTTCAAATTATTGAACGTCATCAAAGTTTAACCTCTAACCCTGTATTAACAAATGCAGTGACTGAGATTTTTGTGGCAAAACACGCAACTGTAGATTACTACAAAATTCAAAACGATCATACCGCTGCCTCATTAATCGATAATACGTTTATTGAGCAACAATCTGAGAGTGAATGTGCTGTTCACACCTTTTCGTTTGGCGGAAATATTACCAGAAACAATCTTAACTTTTTTCAGAAAGGATCACACGTCAACTCTATTTTAAAAGGAATAACTATAATTGAAGGGAAACAACATGTAGACCATCATACCTTAGTTCACCATATTGAGCCTAATTGTGAAAGTCATCAAGATTACAAAGGGATCTTTGACGAACGCTCTACCGGAGTGTTTAATGGAAAAGTGATTGTAAATAAGGAAGCACAAAAAACCAATGCATATCAGCAAAACAACAATATTTTAGTGAGTGATCGTTCTACCATAAACGCCAAACCTCAACTAGAAATTTTTGCTGATGATGTAAAATGTTCTCATGGATGTACTATCGGGCAACTAGACGAACAAGCATTGTTCTATATGCAACAACGTGGAATTCCTAAAAAACAAGCGCGTGGTCTGTTGATGTATGCTTTTGCAAATACCGTTTTAGAAAGCGTAAAGATTCCAGAAGTACAGTCTAGAATTACCAAACTTATTGCGCAAAAACTCAATGTCGACATTGGATTTGAGCTTTAACCATACCTACTAAAAAAACCTCGCTAAATAGCGGGGTTTTTTAGTACTCTACAGCTGAGAGAATCCCTTTTAAAAATTCGTTTTCATCGTAGTTGCCTTTCAAGCCAAACCGAACAATAACCAAGTCTTCATCTGGAAGTATATACACGCGTTGCCCTTGATATCCATCGGCAAAATACATGTTGGTAGGCACCTCTGGAAAACGTCCTTCTGCATTTAACCAAAATTGAGCCCCATACTTTCCTTGAGAAGTAGGTGTGGGTGTTCTTACATATTCAGACCACGATGGATCAAAAAGTTGAGTGCCATTCCAGTTACCGTTATGCAAATACAATAATCCAAATTTAGCCCAATCTCTTGTGGTTGCCCATGCATAGGAAGAACCTACATAGTTTCCTGCCAAATCTGTTTCAACCAGCATAGAATACATGCCAATCTTATCGATTAAATCGGTATACCAAAAATCTAAATACTCTTGATGGGTTGGAAATTGCGCTCTTAAAATTCCCGATAAAAGGTTTGTTGTGCCCGACGAATAATACCAAGTAGCATTGGGTTTTCCAACAAGTTCTTTTTTAGCCTGAGCTACCGTCATATCTTTTTCTAAGAACAACATTTTAGTAACATCAGAAATTGCATCGTAGTTTTCATCCCAAGCAAGTCCGCTATTCATCTGTAATAAATTGTGTATTGTAATTTCATTTCTAGCATCATTTCTCCATAAATCAACTGGGGCTTTTTGTTGTATAGTAAGTTTTCCTTGATATTGCAAGATTCCATAAATTGTGCTTAAAACACTCTTGGTCATTGACCAGCCTAAAAGTCTAGACTCTTTAGAAAATCCATCCGCATAACGCTCTCCAATAATTTGATCTTTATATACCACTAGTACTGCTCGTGTTTCCTCTTCTGGGGAAAAGATAGCATTGATTGTGCTGTCTAAAACTTTATAATTCACAGAAGACAACAGCGAGTCTTTAGGTGCTGCATTCCCATATGGAAACGGAGCGTCTAATGGTGTTAACACTCGTTTTGGGGCATACGATACCTTCGTGTCTGAACCATCGCTTAAGCTTAATACACTTCCTAAACCTGGTCTGTAATAAGCTGTTCTACTCAGCAGTCCTAAGACAGATGATGTGGCGCTTTTCTCTTGAGGTTGAATAGTGCTTGAAGCAATATTTACAGGAGAAAAATTATTGTCTGTACTATCTGTAAACTGAAGCGTTCTGTTGGCAACATACACCGAAGAGCTTACATTTTTAGCAGCATATCCGGCAATAATATTCAGTTTGGGATACTGTACTAGTACTACAATAATTAAAACCGTGGCTGAAAGTAGTAGTAGTCTTTTTATAAATTTCATTGGATTGCTCTGTTGATTTCTAACAAAAATAAGGAAATTAACTTTGTATTATAAGGGGGTTTAAGGTTCATGTGCTACCTTTGCATTTTAAACGATTATTCTATGTTTCCTATTGACAAAATACGTGCTGATTTTCCAATTTTACAAAGAACAGTAAATGGCAAACCTTTAGTGTATTTTGACAATGCGGCAACCTCACAAACGCCTCAAGCCGTTATTGATACTATCGTTGCATATTACTCAAACTATAATGCAAATATCCATCGAGGGGTTCACGCCTTAAGTCAAGAAGCGACAGACAAATACGAACAGGCACGAAACACCATTCAACAACACTTTAATGCAAAGCATAGCTACGAAGTAATTTTTACTTCTGGAACAACGCATAGTATAAATATGGTGGCTCACGGATTTACTTCTCTATTAGAAAAAGGAGATGAAATTATTGTTTCTGCACTTGAACACCATTCTAATATTGTGCCTTGGCAAATGCTGTGTGAAAAAACAGGAACACAGTTAAAGGTGATTCCTATGCTAGAAAATGGGGCTTTAGACATGGGGGTTTATAAGACCTTATTATCAACTAAAACCAAATTGGTCTTTTGCAATCATATTTCAAATGCATTAGGCACCATCAATCCCATCGAAGACCTTATAGCTAAAGCACATGCCGTAGGTGCAGCTGTACTTATTGATGGAGCTCAGGCTTGCCCTCATATAAAACCCGATGTACAAGCCCTAGATGTGGATTTCTACGTAGCCTCTGCTCATAAAATTTGTGGCCCTACAGGGGTAGGTATGCTGTATGGTAAAGAAAAGTGGCTCACCAAACTCCCTCCCTACCAAGGTGGAGGTGAAATGATTGAAACTGTTACCTTCGAAAAAACCACCTATGCAGGCCTACCACATAAGTTCGAAGCTGGCACGCCAAATATCTGTGGAGGAATCGCTTTTGGTGCTGCTTTAGACTATATGAATGCCATTGGTTTTGACGCTATTGCCGCTTACGAAAATGAATTGCTTCACTACGGTACCCAAAAACTGTCTGAAATTGAAGGACTTACAATTTATGGAACTTCAAATAAAACTTCGGTAATTTCTTTCAACCTAAGCGGTATTCATCCTTATGATGTGGGTGTAATTTTAGATCAACTCGGAATTGCCGTTAGAACAGGCCAGCACTGTGCGCAGCCGATTATGGATTACTATAAAATCCCTGGAACCGTTCGTGCTTCTTTTGCCTTCTACAATACTTTTGAAGAAATTGATCTACTCGTTGCCGCTGTTAAAAAAGCACAGCAAATGTTGGGTTAACTCACCAAAAGTAGTGAGTTTAAAAAATCACCATTTATAGTGATTGTGCACGCTCACAAAATTTCTCATATTGCAAGATGTTAATTTAAATTAATCTTTTGGCTATTTATTTTTAAGTTTTTAAGTTAAGCTTTAATGTAATAACAAAATATTAACTCATTTTAACATATAATTATTAACTAACTAACAACGATTATGAGAAAACTAGTATTTACACTTTTTGGTGCATCATTACTTTTTATTGGATGTCAAGAAAGCACAGACATTCCACAAGATGTTCAAACTAAAATTGATATGAGCGACTTTTACGCTTATACCGATATAGGAAGCACATTAGACAAGCCTACTAACGGAAAAGATTGTAGCTCTATGGAGGTGCTAAACAAGCAATTAGAACAAGATCCAGGCTTATACAAAAGACTTTACGATATTGAATACCATACCAGAAAACAACTCCTTACTGGTAAAAAACCTGATGGTGTTGGCGGCGGAAACGGCGGTGGCGGTGGAGGAGGAACTACACCTCCAGCAGATAATTTAGGGGTTATAAATATTCCTGTATATGTACATGTAGTATACAGCAACAGCAATGAAAATATCAGCGACGCACAAATCAATTCACAAATTACTGTGATGAATCAAGATTTTAGAAAAACCAATAGTGATGCTAATGGTATTCCTTCTGAATTTGCTGGTGTAGCTGCAGATACTGAAATTTCATTTTCATTAGCTGGGGTATTTAGAAACGCAAATTCTAGAACTTCTTGGGGAACTACAAGTGCGGTTAAAACGACCTATCCTCCAGTAACTCCATCAACTCATTTAAATATTTGGGTATGTAATATTGGTGGTGGTATCTTAGGATACGCTCAATTCCCAGGTGGTAATTCTGCTACTGATGGTATTGTTATTTCTCCACAGTATTTTGGTTCTACAGGGTATGTATCAGCTCCTTTCGATAAAGGAAGAACAGCAACACATGAAGTAGGTCACTATTTAAACTTACGTCATATTTGGGGTGATGGTAGATGTAGACAAGATGATTTTGTAGCAGATACACCTAGTTCAGATGGACCAAACTACGGTTGTCCTTCGTACCCAACAGTAAACTGTAAATCTAATGATATGACCATGAACTATATGGATTACACCAATGATGCATGTATGTTTATGTTCTCTGCGGGTCAGAAATCACGTATGAGAGCCATTTTTGCTTCTGGTGGACCTAGAGCAGCTATGGCGGGTAACTAATCTGTATATCTAATGATAAACTCAAAAGGCAGCTTTTTATAGCTGCCTTTTTTATCTTTACACATAAACACCGTGAAAAAACTTACGATCCTTTGCGTTCTCCTATGCTGCTGTAGCCCAGTAAAAAGCACTGCGCAACAAGAAGTATATACCGAAATTAGCTACAAAGCAGAAACGCGTGGAAGTGCTTTTGAAATTGTCGTCAACCAAAAAACGGCCCTAATACAGACCTTGTCTTCTAAAGATAGTCTAGAGCTTACCGCAAAACAAAAGTTGCGTTTAAATAGTCTTATTTCAAGTGTAAACACCTCTTCACTTGCTTTGCTTAAAGCTCCTTCAGAAAAACGCTATAGCGATGGTGCTTTAAGCGCTTCGTTAAGAATCGTAATCGACGGAACAACCTACATCTCCTCTAGCTTTGATCATGGAAATCCTCCAGCAGAAATTAAAGACTTGGTCACCACCCTAACGGAACTGTTTACATCATAAAAAAAGGCTTTACAAAATGTAAAGCCTTTTTTTATCTGTTAGATGATCTCTTAAATTCCCGGAGGATAGTTTGTAGGATAATCATCTGCGTCTGCAACTGCTCCAGCTACGGTAAAGTTAGAACCGTATGTAGCATCAATTGCTTTAAGCATTTCGTTTGCAATAAAAGCATAGCCTCTAGCTGTTGGATGAACGCCATCTAATGAAAAAGCTCCACCAAAAACTAAACTTGCAGTAAGGGTAAATTCATCAAAGGCTACCCCTCCATTGGCCAATCGATTCATTAACGTGTTTGCGTCTAACATGGCTAAACCATTAGCACTTGCTTGAGCAGCAATTACAGCGTTAAAAGCATCTGTTGCTGTTTTGATTTCTAATTGTTCTTCTGGGGTTAATACCCATTTATCTGCTAACGGCACAGAAACTCCATTAACGAGTAACGGGTTACCTCCTACCGTAGTTCCAATAAAAGAAGCACTGGTAAGTACTAATAAATCGTTTGCAGTAGCCATTCTATATTTAGGTAAGGCCGCAAATGCTGGGTTAATAGCTCCCAAATCGGTTAATGATTCATCTTCTATAACAACGGCATTCTGACCTGCTGCAAAAGCAATCATTCTTTTGTCTGCTTCTTCTTGCGTAAACAACCCTGTTCCAGCTAAAGCGTTTAAAGCTGCTTGAATTCCTCCATTATACGCGGCATATCCTGCATTTAAGGCTGCTGCTCTTCCAGCATCTAAAGGAACTGCATTATAAGGTACCGTAGTAAAGAACGGAATACTAGTTACATCTGGAATATTGGCCACTACTCCCTTCGCTCCTCCTGAAGTTAAGGTATTTACTAGTGCCCCATAGGCTTGAGTAAACATCGTTGGGTCTGTTAATGGATTTGTTCCATCCCCACCAGTTGTTGCATATCCTAACACATCATTATTTCCAATCCACAACGAGAAGAATGATGGGTTTTGAGCCATCGCATCTCCTAAAACTGAGGCATTAGACGATGAGGCAAATCGAACAAAATAAGGGTTTGCTAAACCTAGCTGAACTCCAGCAAGATTTCCATATCCTGGTGCTAATAAGTGAAAACTTTTTGCTCCTGGCACCCCCATATTGTTGAATGGGCCTGATAAAATATTGCTAATTTCTGTTGTAGGTGCTGCTGGTAGTACTGCTGGTCCTGCTCCATTAAAGAAGAGTCTTGGTCCTGCAATCATATTTCCACCTAGTAATAACCCTCCATTGTTATCATTCATCATCGGTTGCGTAAATGCTCCCCCTCCTGCTTTCGCAAAAGATTTTGACATGATGTTTGGTAAAGAGTTTACTTGAGATGCTTGAAACAACGCATTATCTGTGTATCCAGCTGTTAATGAATTTCCTAATGAAACGTAGTTTGAAAAGTCTGCCGAACCTGCTGAAACAGGAATGACTACTTCTTCTTCTGGCTGTATAATATCCAAGTCATTATTCACATCACATGCTGTTAACCCTGCAAAAAGGGGTAACATCCATAAGTATTTTAAATTTTTCATGTTTGGTTTCATTTTAGTTATTAATTGTCCAAGAGATATAGTATTGAGATCCTATAGCACCTACTCCTGGAGCACTAAAGTATTCGTTACCTGTTAAGTTCGCTCCTCCTAATTTGAATACCGATTTTAGTTTCGGCATCGAATAGTTAATCTGAGCATCAATTACAGTTCTTGAGTCTATGGTAGCATCATGGAAAGCTGATTCCCAAAGGTATTCATCTTGCCATCTTACATTTACATTAAATCCAAAGTTTTTAAATAACTCTTCTTTTCCAAACTGAAATTTTACTTTGTGTTCTGGAGTGTTAAATCCTGCTTCAAAGTCTGGGTCTGTAGATTGATCAAAATCAAACTTAGCATAGGTATAGTTTAACCCAACGGTAAATCCGTTAAATAAGCTCGCTGTTAATCCGATAGACGCTCCATAAGAATTAATGTCTGCTGCTGAGTTGGTATACACTGCAAAAGGTTTAAAATCTCCATTCTGTAGCGCTAATAAAGAAAGGGTATTGTCTCCTACAGTTCCGTAGAAAGGAACAACCACGTTTTTACTTGCAATAAAGTCTTCGTAGCTGTTGTAGTACACACTCATATCTAAGGTAACATTCTTACCTGCCACAGGAACAAAGCCTCTATATCCAACTTCATAAGCTGTAACACGCTCTGGCTTTACCAATTCAACATTCGCTTTTTGGAAAGTTCCTTGAGCCACAGATATTGCAGAGAAGGCATTGTCATATGCTCTACGTCCTGATAATTGAACGGTTCCACTTCCTGTAAAGGCCTGACCACCTCCACTAACAGATAATGGATTGGTTAAATAGCGGTCTAAGTTATCGGGTGCAGAACCTACTAATATTCCCGCTCCTGCATCTAATCCAATATATTGATCTTGCGTGGTTGGGTTTCTAAAACCGGTTTGGAATGATGCTCTAAAGTTGCTGTTTTTGTTTTCTCCAGCGGCATAAGCTAAAGATACTCTAGGCGATACATTTCCATCAAAGTTCTGTGCTTTGTCGTAACGAATAGACGCTGTTAACTTTAATCTATCTTCTTCTAAAAACTTCTTTTGAAGTTGCGTATAGGCTCCGTATTCGTTATAGTTGATCGCCCCATCATAATCTGTAAAAATGGTTCCTTGAGAGTTTAAGGAATACATTCTGTAAGATCCTCCTACTTGAATTTCTGCCCAGCTAATTTGATCACGTAAGTTATAATTTGCATCGGCGTGGTAGTATTTGGTGTTATCTACAAACTTAGACCCTGTAGTTAAGTTTGGATCTGAGGTTACCTTATCAAAGGCTGCTTGGAATTCTGGAGTTCCTGGTAATAGTCTTCCTGATTCTGCAACTTGTCTTGCTAAAGCGTGTGCTTGTGGTGGGGTTAACCCTCCTAATGTTCCTGATACAAATGCTCCAGCATATTCTCCGAACCAAACACTATCTGATTTCCACTGTCTGTTAATGTTAATGGCAGCAAAACGAGTGTCGTAAGAATCTCCAGCGTCTTCACTAGTAAGATATCCACGAACAAAGAAGTTCTTCCCTCTTAATTCTAGTTTATGTTGCTCCATAAAGAAGTTCTGAATATTGTATCGGTTGGTTCCTTGGTAAATGGTGTTACCTCTACCTAATTTCGTGTTCCAGATGACTTCTAAACGATCGTCTCCAAAAGGACGGTAGTTTAAAGACCCTCCAAACTTTACGCTTTTTGCGCCGTAGCTCATTAAATCTACTTCATCATACCCTGTTCTACTTATATTTTCGCTAGGCACCAATGCTTCTGCTCCTGCAGGTAGAATTCCTAAACCTACTAAAGTTCTCGCTACTCCTTGGATGTTAGTAGATACCTCATCACCATAAACGTTTAATCCGTTATAGTTTCTATCGGTTTGTCTGTTTCCAGCAATATAGTCTCCGTCAAAAGTATTTCTATAGTCTGTGGCATACCATTCAGTACCTTTTAAATACGAAAGGGTTGCTTTTGCAGCAAACTTATCAGAAAAGGCATGTGCCATTCGTACACTAGTATCAAAATAATCGTTATCTCCAGCAGCTTGTTGAGAAGTAATTCCTGACTTTAACACATAACTAACTCCTTGATTGTCAAAGGGGCTCTTACTCGTCATGAACATAATTCCGTTAAAGGCATTTGCACCGTATAGTGCAGATGACGCTCCTGGTAATAATTCTACCGTTTTAACATCTAGTTCAGACATTCCTAAAAGGTTTCCTAAAGCAAAGTTTAATGCAGGAGAGGAGTTATCCATTCCATCTACCAATTGCATAAAACGAGTGTTGGCAAATGTTGCGAAACCACGAGTGTTTACCGATTTAAAGGTTAAACTGTTCGCGTTTATATCTACTCCTTTTAAGTTTTCTAATCCATCATAAAATGTTGGTGAAGAGGTGTTCTTAATCGCTCTTGAATCTAATCGCTCTACAGTTACTGGCGATTCCATAATACGTTCGGGAGTTCTCGAAGCAGAGACAACTACTTCATCTAGTACCGTTGCATTTTCAACAAGTTTAACTTCGACTTTTTGATTGTTCTTTGTAATTTCTACTCTTCCTGTTTGGAAGCCTATCATAGAGACTTCTAGGATAAATGGAGGGGCTTCAGT
This sequence comes from Flavobacteriaceae bacterium, assembly GCA_965659555.1. Taxonomy (GTDB): domain Bacteria; phylum Bacteroidota; class Bacteroidia; order Flavobacteriales; family Flavobacteriaceae; genus Polaribacter. Next base: position 106,602 of record CBFHVY010000001.1, on the reverse strand, counting down.
AGTTGTTAAAGTAAATTCTCCATCAAAATCAGTAGTTGTTCCTACTGCTTTTCTTTCAACTTTAATATTTGCTCCAGGTAGTGTTTCTCCAGTTTTAGCATCGGTAACTACACCGGTAACTGTTGTTTGTGAGAACATTACACTACTACTTAGGGCTACAAATGCAAAGAATACTAGCTTTTTGATCATAATACGTGTTTTTATAAGTAAGACGAAAATACAATTTTTTTTTATTTGTGTAATCTTTATGGGTTAAAATTGTGATTAAAGTAGGCTTCTGGTCTGTTTTTTATCGATTCGTTATTTTTAAGCGCACTTGTCTAATAGTCAAAAGGAGTTGTACCTTTGTAAAACTAATTATTGCCTATTTTGGAAATTATTCATTCCGTTTCTCAATTTAATACCAAAGACCGAACCCTTGTTACTATTGGTACCTTTGATGGAGTACATGTCGGCCATCAACATATTTTAAAGAAGCTTGTTGAAGAGGCAAAAGCGAAAAATAAAAAGGCCGTTCTCTTAACCTTTTTTCCACACCCTAGGATGGTTTTACAAAAAGAGGTCTCCCTAGAGTTAATCAATACAATTGATGAAAAAGCGCAATTATTAGAGAAAATTGGCCTCGACTACCTTATTATTCATCCTTTTAGTATCGAGTTTTCAAGATTAACTGCACTAGAATTTGTACGAGACATCTTAGTTAACCAGTTAAAAACATCGAAGCTCATCATCGGATATGATCATCACTTTGGGAAAAACCGGGAAGGCAATATTAATCAGCTGAGAGAATATGCACCTTTATACGATTTCGAAATCGAAGAAATTCCCGCACAAGATATTGATGAGGTTTCGGTGAGTTCCACAAAAATTAGAAGAGCCTTAGCTTCTGGAAATATACGAACTGCAAACAAGTATTTAGGATACCCTTTTATGCTGAATGGCAAGGTTGTTAACGGAAAAAAATTAGGGGGTACTATCGGTTTTCCTACGGCAAATATAGACGTACAAGAACGCTATAAACTCATTCCAAAAACAGGCGTTTATGTGGTACAAACACAATACAAAGGCACGCTAATCTTTGGAATGATGAACATTGGGTACAGACCAACACTAGATGGTGCGCATCAAACTATTGAAGTGCATTTCTTTGATTTTAACGACAATTTGTATGGGGTACATTTAACCATTGAGCTACTGTATTTTTTAAGAGAAGAACAAAAGTTCGACTCCCTAGACCTTCTCGTTTCACAACTCAAAATAGACAAAGCTTCTGCCATCGCTTACCTAAAAAATAAAGCCTAGTTTCTCGTTGATAATTTCTAAGAGTTCAGCTATATTTGCGCTTTAAATCTATGCCATGTTACAGGTTCAATTTATTAGAGATCATAAAGCCATTGTTCTAGAAGGATTAGCAAAACGAAATTTTGCCGATGCTGAAACCATGATTGATGCGGTGCTTGAAGCCGATGAAAACAGAAGAAAAACGCAAGTTGCCCTAGATACTGTGCTATCTGAACTGAACGCTCTTTCTAAAGAGATTGGAATGCTCTTTAAATCTGGAGAACCTCAAAAAGCAGCGATTTTAAAAGAAAAAACCGGTCAATTAAAAGAATCTTCAAAAGACTTAACAGAAACGCTACAAACCTATAGTTCTGAACTACAAGAATTGTTGTTTCAAATTCCAAACGTACCTCACAGTTCCGTTCCTTTTGGAAAAACAGAAGAAGATAATGAGGAGATTTTTTCAAATGGGGAAGTGCCTAAGCTAGTAAAAAATGCTTTACCGCATTGGGAATTGGCAAAAAAATACAACCTTATTGATTTTGAATTAGGTACAAAAATTACTGGAGCAGGTTTTCCTGTTTATATTGGTAAAGGTGCTCGATTACAACGCGCCCTTATCAGTTATTTCTTAGATCAAAATACGCAAGCAGGATACACCGAATACCAAGTGCCTCATCTAGTAAATGAAGCTTCTGGAATTGGTACAGGTTCGCTTCCCGATAAAGAAGGGCAGATGTATCATATTGGTGCAGATGATTTGTATTTAATTCCTACGGCTGAAGTTCCTGTGACTAATATTTTTAGAGGAGACCTTTTAAAAGAGACTGATTTTCCTATTGCTTGTACGAGTTATACTCCTTGTTTTAGAAGAGAAGCAGGGTCTTATGGGGCGCATGTAAGAGGTTTAAACAGACTTCATCAGTTTGATAAAGTTGAAATTGTACGTTTAGAACATCCCGATCATTCTTATGATGCTTTAGAAGAAATGTTGGCTCATGTAAAGACTATTCTAGAGTCTTTAAACCTACCCTATCGTATTTTAAGATTGTGTGGAGGCGATGTTACCTTTGCTTCAGCGCTAACCTATGACTTTGAAGTTTTTTCTGCAGGTCAAGAAAAATGGCTAGAAGTAAGCTCAGTGTCGAACTTTGAAACCTTTCAAGCAAATCGATTAAAGTTGCGCTATAAAGATGCTAATGGAAAGAGTCAATTGGCTCACACCTTAAACGGAAGTGCATTGGCTTTACCGAGAATACTAGCAAGTATCTTAGAGAATAATCAAACCGAAGATGGTATTGATATTCCAGAGGTATTAAGACCGTATACTGGCTTCGATAGAATAGACTAATTAGCGACTACAGCAGTTATTAATCTCTTGTACTTGTTCATTTCTAAAAGCGCGTTTAAATAATCGCTTATCTGTCCAGATTTCATTGATACTACTGCCTTGTGTTTTGCAAGTTCGTATTGTTGGTTAAGTTCTTTCATAACTAAAAAAGGATTGGTTGTTTCTATTAAGACAATTGTTGTGCCAAAATGTTACATCATAAGTGCAAAAACACGCTAGTTTAATAGTATTTTAACATTTAGGTTAAGTATCTTTGAGTTTCTATGAGGGTTTTTATATTACTTATTGCATTGTTAACCAGCAGCTTATCGTTTTCTCAAAACGATTATTTGCTTGCTGAAGATTATTTTAGAAAAGGAGCCTATCAAAAAGCAGCAACCCTCTATAAAAAATTAGTGGAAAGCAATCGGTTCAACACCACGTATTTAAAACGATTGGTTACCTGTTATCAAGAAATCGATGCTTTTGGAGAGGCTGAAACCTTATTAAACGACTTTTTAAAGCAAAGACCCGATCAATATTATATCAATGTTGAGCTTGGTTATAATTATGAACGCCAAGAACAACCCGAAAAAGCAAAAGTATATTACGACAAAGCCATTGCAGATATCGCTACGAGACCAACACTTGGTGGTGTTGTGGGTAGGTTGTTTAGAAACAACAACACCCTCGACTATGCCGTAAAGGCCTATGAGCTTTCTATGCAGCTAAATCCAAATGCCAACTACAGTTATCAGGTTGCACAGATTTATGGGGAGCAAGGTGATTTTCAGAGTATGTTTCAAGCTTATGTGGACTTGATTGACAAAGATGAAAACTATCTGTCGAGTGTAAAGCGTTTTACCAGCAACTACCTTAGCGACGATGCCAATGACCCAAACAATATCTTGTTTAAACGCACCCTGCTAAAAAAGGCTGCAAGTCGTCCGAAAAATATCTGGAACGAATTGCTAAGTTGGTTATTTACCACACAAGGTGAATATTCAAAAGCACTCGCACAAGAAAAAGCATTGTTTAGAAGAAACCCCGAGTACTTATCTAATAGTGCCGATTTAGGTAAAATTGCTTTTGATAACCTCGACTATGAAGCCTCAAAAGCATGTTTTGAATTTGTATTTGCCAACAGTTCCTTTATAGAAGAACAGTTATTTGCGCAACTATACCTTATTAAAACAGCCATTAAAACGAACGATCCAAAGGTAGAAAATCTATTCAATGTGGTGTTTGAACGCTATGGTAAAACTCCCGCAACTTTAGACATACAAGTGACTTATGCAGACTACCTTACTTTTCAAAAAAACACCCCAGAGCACGCAAAAAGTATTCTTGAGGAAGCTTTAGCGCTTAGTGGTTCAAAGTTTGAAAAAGCAAGAATTAAACTAAAACTCGCCGATGTTTTAGTATATACCAATCAATTCAACAAAGCGTTGCTGTATGTATCGCAAGTACAAACACAGCTTAAAAACCACCCTTTAGGACAAGAAGCTCGTTTTAAAGTTGCGCAAACTTCATATTTTAAAGGTGATTTTAACTGGGCAATGACTCAGCTTAAAGTGCTAAAAAGTTCTACAACACAACTCATTGCAAATGATGCCCTTGAACTCTTTTTAGTCATTTCAGAAAACATCCCTAACGATTCCATTCCAACAGGACTAAAAGCATTTGCAAAAGCAGAAGTACTTAGCTATCAAAACCAAACTGAAGCAGCTATTGTGGTGTACGATAGTATTCTTTCTAAACATAAAGGGAAAGATATTGAAGACGATGCTTTGTTTAAACAAGCAAAATTATTTAGCAAAGTAGGGGCTTTTGACAAAGCAATTCAAAATCTAGTGCGTTTGAGTACCACGCTTCCGGAAAGTGTCTTTATCGACGACGCCTATTTTACACTTGCCGAGCTTTATGAACTCAAATTAAATGATGTAGAAAATGCTTCAAAATACTATCAAAAGATTATTTTTGAGCAACCATCTAGCTATTATTTAGTAGCGGCAAGAAAGCGATATCGCCTTCTTCGTGGAGATCAAATCAATTAATCACATCCTTAAAAAAGTAGCTATGTTTATTTACAATGTAACCATTAATGTCGAAGAGTCTATTCATGATGAATGGTTGGTTTGGATAGAAGAACACATCAAAGAGGTCTTGGCTACAGGTCGGTTTTTATCAGCCAAATTAACCCAGGTTTTAGTGGAAGAAGAGATGGGTGGGGTTACTTATTCAGTACAATACACCGCAAGCACTCGTAAAGACCTCGACGATTATTATCAATACGATGCCGAACAATTACGGAGCGACGGCATGAAAAAGTTTGCAGATAAAATGCTTGCTTTTAGAACAGAGCTCCGAATTGTTAATGAGTTTTTTCCAAACAGTACTAAAAATTAAGGATGAGTGTACGAGCAAAAAAACATCTAGGACAACACTTTCTTACCGATGAAAGTATTGCAAAAGCAATTGCAGATGCATTAACTGAAGACGGCTACAAGCTCATCTTAGAAATTGGTCCTGGAATGGGCGTACTCACAAAATATTTGCTCCAAAAAAAAGCACACATCACTGTTTTAGATATCGACCGAGAATCTATAGCTTATTTAAAAGAAGTGTTTCCAAACGAACACCTTAACCTGCCTACTCACGCAGAAAAGTTTACCGTAGTAGAGCACGATTTTTTAAAGGTGCATTTACCAAGCTTAACATCAAACCAACAAGTGGGTATTATTGGAAACTTTCCTTATAATATTTCTACTCAAATTGTCTTTAAAGCACTTGAAAACAGAGCTCTAGTTCCTGAATTTGCAGGAATGTTTCAAAAAGAAGTTGCAGAAAGAATTGCAGAAAAACCAGGAAGTAAGGCCTATGGAATTTTGTCTGTATTAACACAGGCTTTTTATGAGGTAAGCTATTTGTTTACCGTACCGCCAACCGTTTTCGATCCACCACCAAAAGTAGATTCTGGTGTTATAAAAATGGTGCGTAAAGAAAACTACACCCTACCTGTAGACGAAGCCTTGTTTTTTAGGGTAGTAAAAACCTCCTTCAATCAACGAAGAAAAATGTTGAGAAGTAGTTTAAAATCATTCAATCTTTCGGAAAGCTTAAAAGAAGACCCTATATTTGCGATGCGACCTGAGCAATTGTCTGTTCAGGAATTTATTTCTTTAACCGCAAAAATAGCAGCAAATGGCGTTTGAGATTACAAATGAGCTTTTAGAACAAATTGCTATTCATGTAGACACTAAAAATGATGTCGCCATCAACGAGCTTTTTGTTGATGTCCATCATGCAGATATTGCAGATGTTCTCGATGAGCTCTCTTTCGATCAAGTTATCTACATTATAAAGCTACTCGATAGCGAAACGACTTCTGAAGTTATTATTGACTTAGATGAAGACCTAAGAGAAAAGGTACTGCAACAACTTACGGCAAAAGAAATTGCCGAAGAAATTAATGAGCTCGATACCGATGATGCTGCCGATATTATTGCAGAGCTTCCCGAAGAACGTCAACAAGCGGTAATCGACAAGATTGAAGACGACGAACACGCAAAAGAAATTGAGGAATTATTAGCCTATGATGAAAATTCTGCGGGTGGGTTAATGGCAAAAGAACTTGTTCAAGTAAATGAAAACTGGACTGTTTTAAAGTGTGTCAAAGAAATGCGAATTCAAGCCGAATATGTGTCTAGGGTTCATTCTATTTACGTGGTAGATGATGCGGGAAAACTAAAAGGTCGCTTGTCTTTAAAAGACCTGTTAATCGCCTCTACTAGAACCCCAATTTCTGAAGTGTATATTCCAAAAGTAGATTTTGTTTATGTTACTGACGAGGCTGAAGACGTTGCCAATATTATGCGTAAATACGACCTTGAAGCCATCCCTGTGGTCGATGAAAATGAAGTGCTTTTGGGTAGAATTACCATTGATGATATTGTTGATGTGATCAAAGAAGAGGCCGATAAAGATTATCAGTTAGCCGCGGGTATTTCTCAAGACGTAGAAGCAGATGACTCTATTTTAGATCTTACAAAAGCGCGTTTACCTTGGTTAATTTTAGGACTTTTTGGAGGGTTAGGCTCCGTATTTATCATGGAGGGTTACGAAGAGATTATGTCGAATCCTGCCTACAGAAGCTTGTTCTTTTATACCCCATTAATTGCCGCAATGGCTGGGAATGTTGGTGTACAATCTTCTGCCATTATTGTACAAGGTTTAGCCAATGATAATGTTAAAGGAAGTTTGTGGAAACGATTAGTAAAAGAGGTTGGACTTAGCCTTATTAATGGTCTTGTTTTAGGCGTTCTTGTAGTCCTTTCTGGTGTGGTAATGCACATGAAGCTCGACTTTAGTCTAACAATTGCCGTTTCTATGCTTTCTGTAATTATTGTTGCTTCTCTTGTGGGAACCTTTATCCCTATCATTTTAGATAAAAGAGGTATAGACCCCGCAATTGCTACAGGACCTTTTATTACAACAAGCAATGATATCTTCGGAATTTTCTTGTTCTTTTTTATCGCGAAGCTTATCTTAGGATTCTAAGCTTTTCCTTTCGAAAACAAATCCCATAAAACAACGCCACAACTCACCGAAATATTAAGGGAGTGTTTTGTGCCATATTGTGGAATTTCTATACAAGCATCTGCTGCTGAAACTACAGCTTGTTGCACCCCTTTAACCTCGTTTCCAAAAACTACCGCTATCTTCGTACGGTTGGCAACCGAAAAGTCTAACAACGATGTGCTGTGTTCCGCTTGTTCTATAGCCGCAACAAATACCCCTTGATTTTGTAGTTTTTTCACTAGCTCAAGGGTGTCTTCAACATATTCCCAATCCACAGCTTCTGTAGCGCCTAGTGCAGTTTTATGAATTTCTTTATGGGGCGGACATGCGGTAATTCCGCAGAGGTAAATCTTATCAATTAAAAAGGCATCCGAAGTTCTAAATACAGAGCCAATATTATGTAAACTTCGAATATTGTCGAGTACAACAATTAAGGGGGTTTTTGAAGCCGATTTATAGCCTTCAACACTTAATCTACCAAGCTCGTTATTCTTTAGTTTTCTCATAAAAAGTCCTATCTTTAGTGCCTATTGAATTTTTGGTAAAACTAACAGAAAAATACAACATTTTGGCTACATCTTCCGCTAAAAAAGTAACTCCATTAATGAAGCAGTACAATAGTATTAAAGGAAAATATCCTGATGCTTTGTTATTGTTTCGTGTGGGTGACTTTTATGAAACCTTTGGCGATGATGCGATAAGAGCCGCAAAAGTATTAGGGATTATTCTTACAAAAAGAGGTGCAGGAAGCGAGAGTGAAACGGCCTTAGCGGGGTTTCCACATCATTCCCTAAACACGTATTTGCCAAAACTCGTAAAAGCAGGAATGCGAGTCGCTATTTGCGATCAATTAGAAGATCCTAAAATGACCAAAACAATCGTTAAAAGAGGGGTTACAGAATTGGTAACACCAGGTGTGGCATTAAATGACGAGGTGTTACAGTCGAAAACAAATAACTTTCTTGCAGCCTTGCACTTTAGTGCATCACTTATTGGTATTTCGTTTTTAGATGTTTCTACAGGAGAGTTCTTTGTGAGTCAAGGAAACGAAGCCTACATCGATAAACTATTACAAAACTTCAATCCGAGTGAGGTTTTAGTCGAAAAGAAACACAAACAACGCTATCTAGAACTTTTTAATGAACGGTACTACAGTTTCTATCTAGACGATTGGGTGTTTCAAAAAGAATACGGGTATGAGTCTTTGAGTGCTCACTTTAAAGTAAAAACATTAAAAGGGTTTAGTGTACACGAACTCACTCATGGTGTTACAGCAGCAGGGGCGGTACTTTACTACTTGTCTGAAACACAACACCATAAATTAGACCACATACAAACCATCAGCAGAATAACCGAAGACGATTATGTTTGGATGGATCGCTTTACCATTAGAAACCTTGAACTCTTTGCGCCTTCGGGTGTACAAGGGGTGTCGCTTTTAGAGGTTATAGACAAAACCATCTCTCCTATGGGGGGGCGCTTATTAAAGCGTTGGTTGGCACTTCCGCTTAAAAACAAAGGCCGAATTATTGCGCGTCATGAATTGGTAAAGTACCTCATCAATACCGATGCGTTTTATGAATTAGTCAACTACCAGCTTCAACAAATTAGTGATATCGAACGCTTAATTTCTAAGGTAGCCACAGCAAAAGTGTCGCCTAAAGAAATGGTCTTATTAAAAGATTCGCTACAAGCTATTTTGCCATTAAAAGCAGCGGCAGCAGAAAGCAACAATGCCACCGTAAAAAACATAGGCGCTCAGCTGAATGATTGTAATGTTCTAATTGCTAAAATAGAAACCACACTTCAACCCGATGCCCCAGTAAATATTTTAAAAGGAAATAGCATTGCGGCTGGAGTTTCTGAAGAGCTTGACGAGCTTAGAGCTATTGCCAGTTCTGGAAAAGAATACCTCGATTCTATGTTACAACGAGAAACAGAAAGGACCGGTATTCCCAGTTTAAAAATCGCCTTTAACAATGTCTTCGGGTACTATATTGAAGTTCGAAATACCCATAAAGATAAAGTCCCTGAAGAGTGGATTCGCAAACAAACCTTAGTCAATGCAGAGCGCTATATAACGGAGGAACTTAAAGAATATGAGACTAAAATTCTGGGCGCTGAGGACAAAATAAAAACTTTAGAACAAGCCTTGTTTAATGATTTGATTCATTTTGTGTTAGGCTATGTTTCGCAAGTGCAAGAAAACGCTCAAGGAATTGCCAAAATAGATGTCGTTAGCGCTTTTGCTACCCTCGCTATGGAAAATAACTATGTGTGTCCGGTGATAGATGAAGGGACTTCTTTAGAAATCATAAACGGAAGACACCCGGTTATTGAAAAGCAGCTCCCCATTGGAGAGGCCTATATTGCCAACGATGTGGTGCTTACCCGAGAACAGCAGCAAATTATTATGATTACCGGGCCTAACATGTCGGGTAAATCGGCCATATTACGTCAAACAGCACTCATTGTGTTGTTGGCCCAAATGGGAAGTTATGTGCCCGCACAACAGGCAAAAATAGGGGTGATCGACAAAATTTTTACTAGGGTAGGCGCTAGTGACAATATTTCAATGGGAGAATCTACTTTTATGGTAGAAATGAATGAAACAGCCGCCATTTTGAATAATATTTCAGAACGCAGTTTGGTTTTACTCGATGAAATTGGTCGTGGAACAAGTACCTATGATGGTATATCAATAGCCTGGGCTATCGCTGAGTTTTTACATGAACACCCTTCGAAAGCAAAAACCCTTTTTGCTACGCATTATCATGAATTGAATGATATGACCAACTCTTTTGAGCGTATTAAAAATTTTAATGTTTCTGTAAAAGAGCTAAAAAACAACATTATCTTTTTAAGAAAACTTGTTGCTGGTGGAAGTGATCACAGTTTTGGAATTCACGTGGCTAAGTTAGCAGGTATGCCTACCATGGTTACCCATAGGGCAAGTAAAATACTGAAGCAACTAGAGAAAAACCACGCCCAAAAAGAGGTCAAAGAAACGCTTCAGAAAACACAAGAAGAAGAAATGCAACTCAGCTTTTTTCAGTTAGATGACCCTCTTTTAGAAAACATCAAAGAGGAAATTTTAGCGACAAATATCGATACTCTTACCCCTATTGAAGCGCTTATGAAACTTAATGAAATTAAGAGATTACTCACTAAAAAATAACGGTTTACACAAGTTCTTCTATTCTTCGATTTTAACAACACATATTAAAGTTCTTTGTTATCTTTGTGCTATGATATCGAATACGCTTTTGTTTATTAGTGGTCCCGAAATTATGGTAGTGATCCTTTTAGTGGTCATGCTTTTTGGTGCCGATAAAATTCCTGAAATAGCACGTGGTTTAGGAAAAGGTATGCGTCAAGTGAAAGATGCTACCAACGATATTAAAAAAGAAATTAACGACAGTGCAAAAAAACAAGGCGTTGATCTTGACACAACCTTAACCTCTGATATTAAGGAAGAGGTGAATAAAGTGAAGGATAGCATCGACGACTTAACAGGGCCAATAAAGCGCCAATTCTAACGTACTCTGCTTAGGGTAAGTCCGTCTCTTATCGGTAATAAAACCGTTTCTAATCTAGGGTCTTCATGTAGTAATGTATTGTACTCCAACAGTACTTTTGTATCCGTGTCTTTCGGGTCTAAGGGTTCTATTACTTTTCCGCTCCAAAGCACATTATCAGACAAAATAAGCCCTCCCGGACGCATACGATCGATGATCATATGAAAATAATTCACATAGTTCGATTTGTCTGCGTCAATAAAAACGAGATCAAACTCACCCGATAGCGCAGGGATAATCTCTAGGGCCTTTCCAGAATACGCTTTGATCTGGTCTGCAAATAAAGATTTCGAAAAATACTTCTGCTGAAGCGTTTCCAGTTCTTCATTTTTATCAATCGTAATAAGTGTACCTTCTGGCGCAAGACCTTCCGCTAAACACAGTGCAGAATATCCTGTGTATGTTCCTATTTCAAGAATGGTTTTGGGTTGTACAAGTTTAGAAATCATAGACAAAACCCTACCTTGAAAAGCTCCACTGAGCATTCTTGGGTTTAACACTTTTTGCCAAGTTTCTCTAGTCAGTTCTTGTAAGAGTTGTGGCTCTTCTTGTGAGTGAGCAACAACATAATCGTCTAATTTTTGCGGAAGAAAATTCATGTTTTTCTTATTGATAGAATCGCAAAAATACGTTCTTTTTTTAAGAGTCTATCTGTTCTAATTCTTTTCGAAGCGCTTCTTTGTCTTCTTGACTAAGGCAATTGGTCTGCGCTTTAGATTCGTTAGACTTTTGGCGTACAATTTTTGTGATGAGTGTGTTTTGGCGCGAGTAAAGTGCGCAAATTTTACATTGTATAAAGTGAAACTGTAATTTCAGTTTTTCCAAAAAACTGGCTTCTCCATATTGACTTTTGTCACATATGGTTGTTGCCTCATCGCATGAAATAAAAAACTTTTTCGACATGATTTATTTTTTAAACCAATTTTCTTCTATACAACTTCTCAGTTGTGTTCTAGCTCTATGAATAATCACCCAGAGGTTTGACGGCGAGATATCTAACTCCTTACAAATCTCTTCAGTACCAAATCCTTGCATGGTTTTCATTCTAAAGACCATCGCATATTTTTCTGGTAGTTTATCAATACATTGCTCAATAGCATTTTTGAGCTCGGCAGACGCTATCTGAGTTTCAGCCTCATTGTCCCAAGATTGAGGAACACGATCTTCCAGCCAGTTTCCTTCTTTTTCTCCATGAGTATAAAAGCTCATGCTCACCTCTGCCTTTCCTTTAGTAGAGTTAATTTTACGGTAATAGTCAATAATTTTTCGCTTTAATATCGCCGTAAGCCAAGTACGTTCTGAGGCCTTGCCTTCAAAATTCTTTGCTGATTTTAGTCCAGCAAAAAAGGTCTCTTGAACAAGGTCTTTTGCGATATCGGCATTATTAACCCTAGTAATGGTATAATTAAAGAGATAATCGGCATAGTTATCTATCCAAAGATCGGGTGCTAAGGTATGTGGTTGGTTTTCTGCCATAAGAGGCTTAGGGTTGTTTTATTTTTTTGGCGTTTGAGGAGTACAGTTGGTTTTTCTTCGCATATCCATTAAAAAGATAATTTGCCAATTTCCATTGTTTTTGTAGAGCTGAAATGAGTTTGCTCCACAGTGGCTAAAGTTTCCGTTATAATAGAATTCATAAGGGGTCCAAACAGAAGCTAAGTTTCCATCTACCTTAATATCGTACGATAATAATTTTTCTAGATACACATCTTCTGGTTTTTTAGCCGCTACACTACTCAGGAGTTTTGCTCTAGTTTCAGCTCTTACAAAGCTTTGTCCGTTGGGTGTATTTCCAGTGGTTTGAATGGTAATATCGTTGTGAAGTGTTTTTTCAATAACAGAAGCGTCTCCGTTTTGAAGCCCTTCAAAAAAAGTGGCAATCACTTGTTTAATGGCTTTTTCTTCTGTTGATTTTTGAGCGATAATAAGCTGAGAAGAAATAAAAAATACGGCGAGGAGAAGTAATCGTTGCATACTATTTGGTTTATGGTTGATCTCAAAACTACTGAATTTTAAAAAGAGTTTAAACGACTACTTTAAGATTAACGATTTATTAACTAGTTATTAGTCTATGGATATTTAGTATTTTTACGCTTTATAATACCAAAATATGTCAGTAGCAAAAAAACAGTACAAGAGAGTTACCACGAAATCTTTAGTAGAGATGAAGGCTAATGGAGAAAAAATAGCGATGCTTACCGCATATGATTATACCATGGCAAAAATCATCGATCGTGCAGGAATTGATGTTCTTTTAGTAGGTGATTCTGCCTCTAATGTAATGGCGGGTCATGAGACCACTGTGCCAATTACCTTAGATCAAATGATTTATCACGCAAGCTCTGTTGTGCGCGCAACTGAACGAAGTTTAGTGGTCGTAGACCTTCCTTTCGGAAGCTACCAATCTGATCCTAAAGAAGCCTTACGTTCGGCAATTCGTATTATGAAAGAAAGTGGTGGACATTCTGTAAAGCTTGAAGGTGGAAAAGAAGTAAAAGACTCCATCAAACGTATTTTAAATGCTGGTATTCCGGTCATGGGTCACCTAGGACTTACTCCTCAGTCTATTTATAAATTTGGTACCTATACCGTAAGAGCAAAAGAAGAGGAGGAGGCGCAACAACTCATTGAAGATGCTTTATTGTTAGAGCAACTAGGGTGTTTTGCTTTGGTATTAGAAAAGGTACCTGCTGCCCTTGCTACCAAGGTTGCTCAAAGTTTAACCATTCCTGTAATTGGAATTGGTGCAGGTGCAGGAGTTGACGGACAAGTACTGGTAACACACGATATGGTGGGTATGACCCATGAGTTTCACCCTAGATTCTTAAGACGCTACTTGGATCTTTTTGCTGAAATGACAGGGGCTTTTGAGCAGTATATTAGCGATGTAAAGTCGAAAGACTTCCCTAACGAAAAAGAACAATACTAGGCAACCATCGAACGCCTGATGCCTTATGAGAGTTCTCCATTTAGATAGCAATCACCCAATATTAATTCAAGGCCTTGAAACTCTTGGGTGTACAAATGAAGAAGACTATACCTCATCAAAAGAGCAGGTTCTACAAAAAATAGACGCCTATCAAGGCATCGTTATTCGCAGTAGATTTCCTATTGATGCTCCTTTTATTGACGCAGCGCAACACCTAAAGTTTATTGCTAGGGTGGGAGCGGGGCTAGAAAATATTGATACTGAATATGCCATGAGTAAAGGGATTGCGCTTATCGCAGCTCCCGAAGGCAACAGAAATGCCGTTGGCGAACACTGCTTAGGAATGCTGTTGTCATTACTCAATAAGCTTCACAGTGCAAATGCAGAAGTGAAATCTGGTCAATGGAAAAGAGAAGCGAATAGGGGGGTAGAACTCGATGGTAAAACAGTAGGGCTTATTGGCTATGGCAATATGGGTAAATCATTTGCTAAAAAACTTCGTGGCTTCGATGTAGAGGTCCTTTGTTATGATATTCAAGAAGGGGTTGGAGACGAAAACGCAAGACAGGTGTCTCTTAAAGAATTCACTCAACGCGTTACTATTGTAAGCCTTCATACACCACAAACCTCTTTAACAGAAAATATGATTGACAGCGCCTTTATTGATGCCTTTCGAAACCCTTTCTGGTTTCTGAATACAGCAAGAGGAAAAAGTGTTGTTACAGCAGACCTCGTAAAAGCCTTGCAAAGGGGTGCTGTTCTTGGTGCTGGATTAGATGTTTTAGAGTTTGAAAAAGCTTCCTTTGAATCTCTTTTTGAAGGAGAGCTCCCCGAAGCACTAGCCTATCTCATGAAGGCCGAAAATGTTATTCTCTCTCCTCATGTTGCGGGTTGGACTATAGAGAGCCATCAGAAACTTGCAGAAACAATTGTTGAAAAAATATCGAAAATAATACGATAGTTTCCTGTATATTAGAGCATTAAATCATTGCTTATGAAGTATACAGCAAGTAGTCCTATAGACTATATACAACAATTACCCGAAGATCGAAAAGCCCCGATAACAAGGTTACATCAAACCATTCGTGACCATCTACCCAAAGGGTTTGAATCTACCCTTGGTTATGGAATGCTTGCTTATGTTGTTCCGCTCAGTACATACCCCGAAGGGTATCATTGTAAGGCTGATACTCCTCTTCCGTTTATAAACCTTGCGTCTCAAAAAAACTTTATTGCCTTATACCATATGGGATTAAATGCCGACAAAGACCTATTAAGCTGGTTTACAGAAGCATACCCTAAACACAGTCCGTATAAGTTAGATATGGGAAAGAGTTGTATTCGGTTTAAAAAATTAGAGGGGATACCCTACGATTTAATAGCCGAGCTGTGTAGGAAAATAACCGTTGACGAGTGGATACAACGCTACGAAAACGCGCTAAAAAAATAGATATGGACAAAAGAGTAACAGGTATTGGAGGGCTATTTTTTAAGTCTACAAACCCAGACGAGAGTAAAGCTTGGTATAAAAAACATTTAGGGTTTGATACCGATGCATATGGATGTACCTTTAGATGGAAAGATACTCATGGAAAAGACTGCACAACACAATGGAGTCCGTTTGATAAAGACACCAAATACTTCCAGCCATCTGAAAAGGAGTTTATGTTTAATTATCGTGTGGAGAACTTAATTGACCTTTTAGAGGTGCTAAAAGAAGAAGGGGTTACCATTTTAGGTTCGCTAGAGGAATATAGCTATGGTAAGTTTGCTTGGGTTGAAGATAATGATGGAAATAAAATTGAGCTATGGGAACCCATTGATGCTGAATTTTTATAAATTTATACGCACAAAAAAATAGAACACTATGAATATTGTTGATGAAAACGGAAATAACATACCTCAGCAAGAAAGCAAAAGAATCCTAGCTGGAATTTTAGGAATTATTTTTGGAGGTATTGGCATTCACAAATTTGTTTTAGGATACACTACTGAAGGTTTAATAATGTTGGCCGCTACAATTCTTACTTGTGGAGTGGCATCTATAGTTACCTCTATTGTTGGTTTAATAGAAGGAATTATCTACCTCACCAAATCGGATGCTGAGTTTATTTATGAGTACCAAACAAATAAAAAATCCTGGTTTTAATTATGAAGATCCTTACAGAAAATCCTGCTGAACTTTTAATCTTAGCCTTTCTTATTGTCACCTTCCTTCAATCGGGCGTCGATAAACTACTAGACTGGAAAGGAAATGTAGGTTTTATTTCCGAACATTTTAAAAGCTCTCCTCTAAAAAACGGCGTTCCCTTTCTTTTGGGTGTTATTTTAGTTCTTGAACTTGCCGCGAGTATCTTAATGATCGGTGGAGTATATCAATTGATCTCATCAAAGACAACAACTCTAGCTTTGTATGGAACTGAACTTGCTTCGCTTTGTTTGATTTTCTTACTCATAGGACAACGTTTAGCAAAAGATTATGCTGGCGCCATGACTTTGGCAGTATATTTTATCATCGCGTCTTTTGGGGTCTTCTTGCTTAGTTTTTAAAACTATAAATCTTAGCAATACCAAAAAACGTATCAATAAATTATTCTTATTTAAAAAACTCTTTTAAAGCGCTGTTTAAGCGCTTTTCTTTTTGTAGATAGTAATATGATTGGGTTTCGCTAAAATATCGCGTTAAGAGCGCTTAAAGAGGCTGATTTTCCTTTTCAAGGATATAAATACGCGACGAATACTCTGATGTGCGCTTTGCTTTCCAATTTGAAAGGAACCCAATCCAAAAAGCATGAAGCATCCTGTTTTTTTTATGTTGATACTTTTCACTAATAAGCGCAATATAATATGCGTCAAATTTCATGGGTAGTACCTTGATCAACTTAAACTGAAATGCACTAAAAATTGTAACAATGCTTGTTTTTGAAAAGTGCCACAAGTGTCTTGGCACATCATAAGCCGCCCAAAATGACTGATAGTAGTTTGCATCATAACTTTTAAAGTTTGGAACAGCGACAACCAACTTTCCATTAGGAGAGAGCATCGCTTGAAGTTGGCGTATCGTTTCTTCTACATTAGGCACATGTTCTAGAACATGCCATAAGGTAATAACATCAAAAGTCTGTTTAGAAAACGCTGAGATATCTTCGCAAAGGTGTATCCCTTTTTCTTTGGCAATTGCTCGTGCTTTTTGGTTGGGTTCAACACCAGAAACATCCCAACCTCCATTTTTACACGTGAATAAAAAATCACCTGTACCTGCACCTAAATCTAAAACCTTTTTAGTTGTTTTAAAAGAATCAATTAGGGCTAGTTTGTTTTTTAGTGCTTTCTTTTTAACCCATTGATAGAGTTTATCTACAAGTGTGGAATTTGCGTCGGAGTGAGAAATATATGCCTCCGAATCGTAATACTTTTTATAATTATCCAACAACGGATAGGTGATTTTCATGTCATACTCCTGATGATACATCAGTGTATATTCCTCGTTTGAAACCAAATGATCAATACAAGAGATGTCTTCGATAAGGTGCTTATGTAGGTGTAGTTTTGAGGACATAAATATTCGTTGTTCCGTGTGGAACATCTATTTTTTATTATGGGATTATCTTCCCATATAAACCAATAATACAGAAATATCACTGGGTGATACACCGCTAATTCTACTGGCTTGTGAAATGGATGTCGGTTGAATTTTTTTGAGTTTTTCCTTCGCTTCGTAAGAAAGAGACTTCACTTTATCATAATTAAAAGATGAGGGAATCATAACGTTTTCAAGTCTGTTTAACTTATCGGCATTGCTCTTTTCTTTTTCAATATATCCAGCATATTTTAAGTGAATTTCTACCTGTTCTATCACCTCTTTTGCAATACCATGTTCTTCCACAAATGCGGCTAGTTTTGGTATTCCTAACAAATCTAAAAAGGATAATTGTGGTCGAGATGCTACTTTAATCAACTTTACAGACTGTGTAATTGGTGCCAAACTTTTACCTTCTAACACCGCATTAATCTCTTTAGGCAACACACTTAAGCCTGATAAGAAATCAACCATTAGCGCTGTTTTGGAAACCTTTTCTTGAACACGATCTAAACGTTCTTTAGAGGCAATTCCTAAAGCATATCCTTTTGGCGTTAATCGAATGTCTGCATTATCTTGACGCAACAACGTACGGTATTCAGCTCTAGAAGTAAACATACGATACGGCTCTTCGGTCCCCTTTGTAATAAGGTCGTCTATTAACACCCCGATATAGGCCTCATTACGCTTTAAAATAAAGGGTTCTTTGTCTTGTGTTTTTAAGGCCGCATTAATCCCAGCCATTAATCCTTGAGAGGCTGCTTCTTCATAGCCTGTAGTTCCGTTTATTTGTCCGGCAAAAAACAGGTTTTGAATCAACTTCGTTTCCAAAGAATGTTTCAATTGTGTTGGTGGAAAATAATCATATTCAATAGCATAACCATATCTAAAGAATTTCACGTTTTCAAAACCTGCAATGGAGCGAATGGCTTTGTCTTGAATATCTTCTGGTAATGACGTTGAAAACCCATTAACATAAATCTCAACGGTATTCCAACCCTCTGGTTCTACAAATATTTGATGTCTATCTTTTGTAGCAAAACGATCAATTTTATCTTCGATAGATGGACAATAACGTGGGCCTGTAGATTGAATTCTTCCATTAAACATAGGAGAGCGATCAAAACCTTCTCTTAATAGATTATGAACCTCTGGACTCGTGTAGGTTAAATAACAAGACCGTTGTTTGGTTAATGGTGATGTTGTAGGCAAATAGGAGAACTTTTCGGGGTTAGCATCGCCAGGTTGTTCTTCCATTTTAGAATAATCTAAGGACCTGCCATCTACTCTGGGTGGCGTACCGGTTTTCATACGACCAGACTCAAATCCTACCGCTACTAAATCTTCGGTAATTCCAGTGGATGCTCCTTCGCCTGCTCTACCGCCACCAAATGTTTTCTCTCCAATATGAATAAGGCCATTTAGAAATGTTCCAGCGGTTAGAATAACGGTTTTTGCACGTATGGTTAAGCCAAGTGCTGTCTTAACGCCAACAATGGTATATCCTTCAAATACTAAACCGTTAACTGAATCTTGATAAAAGTCTAAATTTGGGGTTTCTTCCAACATCGTTCTCCAGGTTTCCGCAAACTGCATCCTATCGGATTGCGCTCTTGGACTCCACACAGCCGGCCCCTTAGACTTGTTAAGCATTTTAAACTGAATCGCCGTTTTATCGGTTACAATACCACTATATCCACCCAAGGCATCAATTTCACGAACAATTTGTCCTTTGGCAATTCCCCCCATTGCAGGGTTACAACTCATCTGAGCTATATTCTGCAAGTTCATTGTAATCAACAAGGTGTGAGCACCCATATTGGCACTTGCCGCAGCGGCCTCGCTACCTGCGTGTCCTCCCCCAACTACAATAACATCAAAAGTGGTGTTAAATAAACTCATTATAGATACTGTTTCACGTGAAACAAAAGGTTTAATTAGTTGATTTTAAAGCGTTTAACAATTTAATAGCGTTGTTTTCTTTAGTTCTCATTTCAGCACTATCCTCTGCTGTTTTGTCAGATTGACCCAAAAAGTGAAGTATGCCATGAATGATAACTCTATAAAACTCTTCTTCTTCGGTGACTGCATAGGTCTTCGCGTTTTCTTGTACTCGATCAACAGAAATATAAATCTCTCCGTTAACGATCTTTCCTACACCATAATCAAAGCTAATAATATCGGTATAGGTGTCGTGGTTTAAAAACTTAGTGTTGATATCTAAAAGATAGGCATCGTTACAGAAAACATAGGTAACATCACCTAACTTATGACCTGCTTCTTCAACAACTTTTTGAATCCACTGTTCAATTAAGACCTCGTTCGAAAGGTTAAAATCGGTTTCATAAAAAAACTGAATCATTCGCGCTTACTGTTTAGAGAAATACTCTTGTACTTTCTTTTTGTATTTCTTCTGCAAAGGTAGTGATTGTCTGTTTAAAATTTCAATTTGGTTATAGAACTGTTTTTGGAGTGCTAAGCGTTTAATTTTTTGGAGTTCTTTTTGTTGAAGTGCGGTGGTAGACTTTCGTTTGGTGTCTGTGTTTTGCTCAAAAGCAGCTTTGTCTAACTTGAGTAGTTGATACTCCAGTTGACGCATTTGTTGGAGAACATGTTTAGTAAACCCTTTTTCCAAAAGTTGGTTTTCTAATTGTTCCATTGTTTTTAAAACGTCTTTTGCTTGTTTGTTGCCTTGTCCTCCACCCTTTTTAAGTGCGTTTTCTAATTGTTGTCTCAGCTGACTTTGCTCTTGATAAATTTGATAGAGTTCTCCATTGAGGTCTTCACTCTCTTGTTTTCCGTTAGGGGAATTCGACCCCTTCTTTTCTTTACCCTCTCCTTTTTTAGTTCCTTGTTCCATTTTCTTAGAAAGCCCTTGTTGTTGCTTTATAATATCTGGCAAACTAAATGATTTTCCGTTTTTATTTCCTTTTGAAGACATCTGAGCACTTTGCTGCATGCTGTTCATGATATTGCTCAAGAAGTCTGCTAAATTGTTTACAGCGGTCATCACATAGCGTTGGTTGGCAACCCCTGAGTTAAATCTACTTTCTGTAAAGTTTTCCAAAGACTGGTCTAAATTATAATGAGCGTCTGAAAGATCTTTTTCTATGTTCGCAGAAATAGAAGGCGCTCTCATAGAAAGCACGTATAAACTATCGTCGATATGTTCAAAATACGTCTTAAGTTCATTTTGCGATTTTAAATCCTTTCCAAAGCTTGGGTGGTCAACAGACCTGGCGTCAAAGAGCTGCATTAAGTCTTCTTGTTTAAAAGAAAACCGAACCATATTCTCTAAGATCTTACGCATATCGTCTATGTTTTCATCAATCATATTGGCTTGCATATCAAGCATTGATTGTTGCAGTTGCTGACTCATTTTACGAAGTTTCTTTGAGGCGTTTTTCTGACGTTGTTTCGCTTCTTGTTTTTTATTGTTTTTAAGGTTCTCAGAAGCATTCTTCATCTCCTGCTCCACCTCTTGCTTTTCGGAATTGAGCTTAGGAATATCCATGGGCTCTTTTAACTTGTCGTTCTCTTTTGAAAGTTCTTCAATTTCTTTTTTAAGGGCATCAAAGGTTTTGTTTAATTCCTCTTGTGTTTCGGTTTTTGGCGTTTCCTGTTGCTGAAGACTATCTTGTTGTTGCGCAAGTTTTTCTAACGCATTAGAAAGCTGCATAGTTTTTTCTTCTACATAAAATCGTTTGGTGAGTTCTAAAATACGCTCTAGGCTTCGCTCTTGCTGTTTGTTCTTAGCGGCAAGCTCCTTGGTTTTTCGAATCAGTTGGTCTTTGTTGAGTTTATTCGCCAACTTTTCTAACTCTTTTAGCAGGTCTTGTTCCTTTTGGAGTTGCTGAAGTTCTTCGAGTCTTTTTTGTAGTTGTTCTTTTTGTTCTTGAAGGTTTTTATTCGTGGTCTCTTTTTCCAAAAGGTTTTCTTGCAACTGCTCTGTCTGACGCTGCATCATTTCTTTATATTGTTTCTGACGCTCAATAAAGTTCTCAATATTCTTCTTGTCGTTCCAATCTACATCTTTTTTGTCTTTTAAATCGTCTTGGATTTTTGTAAGAGCTTTTTTTTCTATTTGTTGGTTTTTTAGGTTTTGTTCAATCGTATTCAACACTTCTTTTTGTTCTTCCAAAAGCTCTTCAGCAATCTTGTCGTCAGATTTATAATTGAACACAAAGGTTTTACTTATGGTTTTTTTAGCGCCGTTCACAGCGTCGTTATCGTACACTTGAAAGAACAGTTCGTAGGTTTTTCCTTTTGCTAATCCTAAATTGTCTGGAAACTGAAGTATAAAAGGCTGAATACTTGCTTTGTTGATGTCTAAATGAATTGTATTAAGTTCTGTGGGTTGATTTTGCTCATAGTACACCACTTGGAGCTTTGATAGGCCATAATCGTCAGAAATTTGACCCGCAAAAATGGCTTGATTTCTAACTAAGCTATCTATATTTTCTTGTACTTGAATTTTTGGGTATTCGTCTTTAATAACCGAAACGGAAAATCCTAATTGTTCATAGTTTTTAAGTGCCATATTCGAGGAGCTTATTTGATAGCTCATTGGCGTGGTGATTTGTTTTTTTAATTGAAAGGTTTGCTCTTCAAGCTTCTCAAAAGGCTCTTGGACTCTTTTGTGTGTAAAATGAACACTATCGGCTTGTTGAGTAGCTACCTTCCAAATCAGTACCGCTCCCTCGGGTACATTAAAATTTCCAATGGCTTGATTTTCTGCGTCTGGTTTTTGTGTGTAGGCAGGATTCTGAATTGAAACCGAAATATTTTTAAGTATTGGGGTTTTAATAACTGAAAGGGTATACTGTGGGGATTGTACACTATTTGCTTCTACATAAAAATTTGTGTTGTTTTGAACGTTTTCAAACAAAAAAGAAAAGACCCCAAAACTGTTGTTGCTCAAAAAGTAGGTTTCATTATCAAAATGTATAGTTGCTTCAGAAGGGACCACTGAACCTAATGTGCTTATGTGTAACCGATAATCACTTCCTTGAATTACGGTAAGTTTTGTGTCAGCTAACTGAAACGCAAAAGGTGCGGGGGGTGTATATTCTTGAGTGTAATTTACAACCCTTGAAAGGCTTTGAGAAATATCAGACTGCATTCCGGTAATATAAAACAAAGACCATACTACAAAAGGGATGCTTAATAAAGGTAGATACTTTTTGTTGGTCTTAAAGTCAATCGCTTTAGCAAAAGGTATGGGTTTAAGTGCGGCTGATTTCTGTGATATACTGGCCAGTATCAAGTCAGTGTCTTCCGATCGGTTTTTTAACTGTAAAATATTAAGTAAGCGATCGTGAACTTCTGGAAAGTGGTTTCCTATAATGGTAGAGGATTCTTCAAGGCTAATTCCTTTGGTAAACTTAAAGAGTTTCGCTAATGGATAAAACATATACCGAGACACCAAAAAAAGTTCAATGCACACAAAAGACCAAAACAGAAGCGTTCTTCCAAAAGGATTAAGCCAGAGGGCGAACTCAATAAAAAGCGTAATCAAAAAATACAACACCCCAAGGGCGGTAAATATAATACCTCCTTTAATCAGTTCATTTACATAAAACTTCCTGTAAAACTGTTGTAGTTTATGTTCTATTTCTTGGTAATCGTTCATATATGATTTAAAAATACTACAAAAACTATTCCTTGAAAACGTTTTTCTGTTAAACCTCGAGAGATTGCCTGTTTTATTCCCTTTTTTTTGTGGGTTGAGAAAAGTATCTTTGCCAAGAACTTCAAAATAAAGTATGGATACTACTGTTCGAGTGCGTTTTGCCCCTAGCCCTACTGGCCCTTTACACATGGGAGGTGTAAGAACTGCCTTATTCAATTACCTGTTTGCTAAAAAACACAACGGTGTGTTTGTGTTAAGAATAGAAGATACCGATCAAGCCCGATATGTATCAAATGCCGAAGACTATATTATTGAAGCGCTAAACTGGTGTGGTATTCCTTTTGATGAAGGACCTGGAAAGAACGAAAAGTTTGGTCCGTATAGACAATCGGAACGAAAAGAGTTGTATGCGCATTATATTACTCAACTTATTGAAAGCGGTCATGCATACTATGCTTTTGATACTGCTGAAGAATTAGATGCTCATAGAAAAGACCATGAGGAAAAGGGAAAGACCTTTATCTATAACTGGCATAACAGAGAAAAAGGACGTTTGATAAACTCTTTAGTTTTAAGTGAAGATGATGTACAAAAACGTATTGCTAATGGTGAAAATTATGTCATTCGTTTCAAGTCTCCTCAAGACAGAACCTTAGTGTTAAATGATGAAATTAGAGGTCGCATTTCTATTGACACCAATGTTTTAGACGATAAGGTCTTGTTTAAGTCAGACGGTATGCCTACGTATCATTTGGCAAATATTGTAGACGATCACCTAATGGAAATTACGCATGTGATTAGAGGTGAAGAATGGTTGCCTTCTTTAGCTTTGCATGTGTTGCTTTATGAAGCTTTTGGGTGGAACACTCCACAATTTGCTCATTTACCTCTTATCTTAAAACCTGTTGGAAAAGGCAAACTCAGTAAGCGCGATGGGGATAAACTTGGTTTTCCGGTATTTCCTTTAGCATATACAAACCCATCTGATGGGTCTGTTTCCTCGGGATATAGAGAAGAAGGCTACTTTCCTGATGCGTTTATTAACATGCTTGCTTTTTTAGGGTGGAATCCAGGTACAGAAAAAGAACTGTTTACTTTAGCAGAACTTTGTGAAGCATTCGACTTACAACGAGTGAGTAAATCTGGTGCTAAATTTAGTGTAGAAAAAACCCATTGGTATAATCAACAGTATTTACAGCTCAAGCCTAACCAAGAAATCGCCGTTGCTTTTGAGAATCTCTTAACTCAAAAAGGAGTTCAAACAAGTACTACATATGTGGAAACTGTTGTAGGCTTATTAAAAGAACGTGCTGTTTTTATAAAAGATTTATGGGAACTCGGACGTTACTTCTTTGAGACCCCAAGTTCATATGATGAAAAAGCGGTAAAAAAACAATGGAAAGAAGGTACGGCTGATCTTATGAAAGAACTTGTAGTTGTATTAAACCAAGCAACCTCTTTTGAGTCTAATGTACTAGAGTCTAGCGTAAAAGACTGGATTCAATCAAAAGAAATTGGTTTTGGTAAAGTAATGCCTCCACTAAGAATTTGTGTTGTTGGGGGGTTAAATGGCCCTCATTTATTTGATATCATGAGTGTAATTGGAAAAGAAGAAACCATTAAAAGAATACATAACGCAATAGAAGTATTATGAAAAAAATCATCCTTTGTGTAACGCTTATTAGCGTAACACTTGTTCATGGGCAGTTAAGACAAAACCGCAATAGTAGTTTTCCAAACACCAATACTGCAGCGGTCAACACCCCAAAGTTTGTTCCAGAAAAGCTAGCGGGTCTACTTATTTATGATCTTAAAAAAACCACGAAAAAGATTGGTGTAAAAGCAAAAAAAGGGAATGGAAGTGATGTGGTGATGGCTGTTGAAAAGTACAACAAAGCAATCAAAGACCTCACTAGAATTAACACCATGTCTTTTAAAGAGCTTACGACTTTATATGAGACTACACGAAAGATTGTTACTGAAACGAGAGATATGTCGTTAATGAGAAACTTTCAAAAACGAGTTGGAGAAGTGGTAAACCCCATAAAGAAACAAGCGGAATTAGAACAAGATAAGCTCGATGCTGCATTAGGTAAATTATTGAACGAGAAACAGATGAAAAACTGGAAAAGCTATGCAGAAAAAGAGCGTAAAAGTCTGGTTCCAAAACAAGTTAGACAACCCATACCAAGTAGAAATATGAATAGGAGAAGAGGATTTTAATCTCCGTTCTGTAACTTTCTTCTAAATATTCGTCCTATAGGTACGTTTCTGTTATCTTTATAGAAACATTTTTATTCACTTAATAAAAACACCTATGGAAACCATTATTTCTTATGCTCCGTATATTATTGCTGGAGCATTATTTTTATTCTTTGCGCTTTTTACTGTAAAACAACAAAGTGCTGCTATTATTGAAACATTCGGAAGGTTTACTGCTGTAAAACAATCTGGAATTCACTTTAAAATTCCTTTTGTACAGATTATTGCCGGACGTATCAGTTTAAAAATTCAACAACTTGATGTAATTATTGAAACAAAAACATTAGACGATGTTTTCGTAAAGCTAAAAGTCTCTGTTCAGTTTATGGTGATCAAAAGCAAAGTGTACGATGCTTTTTATAAGCTAGATTACCCGCATGATCAAATTACCTCGTATGTATTTGACGTGGTTAGAGCTGAAGTGCCAAAAATGAAGTTAGATGATGTTTTTGTTAAAAAAGATGATATTGCAATTGCTGTAAAAGCTGAGTTAAATGACGCCATGATGGATTATGGTTACGACATTATTAAAACCTTAGTCACCGATATTGACCCTGATGCACAAGTAAAAGCAGCTATGAACAGAATTAACGCGTCTGAGCGTGAAAAGATTGCTGCTCAATTTGAGGGAGACGCTGCGCGTATCCTTATTGTTGAAAAAGCAAAAGCGGAAGCGGAAAGCAAGCGTTTACAAGGACAAGGTATTGCGGATCAACGAAGAGAGATTGCAAGAGGTTTAGAAGAGTCTGTTGAGGTTTTAAATAAAGTGGGAATTAACTCTCAAGAAGCTTCTGCATTAATTGTTGTAACACAACATTACGATACCCTACAAGCGATTGGTCAAGAAACTAATAGTAACTTAATTTTATTACCGAATTCTCCTCAAGCAGGAAGTAATATGTTAAACGATATGGTGGCGAGTTTTACTGCCAGTAATCAGATCGGTGAAGCAATGAAGAAAAACACTAACACAAAAAAATAAGATGATTTTAACAACCACAAATACACTAGACAATAAGCCTATAAAAGAATACTTAGGTATTGTGTCTGGAGAGACTATTATAGGGGCAAATATTTTCAAAGATATTTTTGCGGGTATTCGAGACATTGTTGGTGGACGATCGGGGTCGTATGAAAAAGTTCTGCGAGAAGCCAAAGAAATTGCCTTACAAGAAATGAAAGACAATGCAATGCGTATGGGCGCAGATGGTATTGTTGGTATCGATTTAGATTACGAGACTGTTGGTTCGCACGGAGGTATGCTTATGGTAACTGCTTCGGGGACTGCTGTTAAGTTTTAGGAACAAAAAAGCCTTTGCAACTGCAAAGGCTTTTTTGTTGTATAACTAAGGGTGTTTATTTTTTCTCTTCTATTTTATCTTCACCTTCGTCTTTTGAGGCGTTTTTAAATTCTTTAATTCCGCTTCCTAATCCTCTCATTAATTCTGGAATTTTTCTACCTCCAAAAAGTAGTAAAACGACTACCACAATAAGTGCTATTGATGCCCCTCCTGGTATTGCTAAGAATGTAAGTAACGTGTTCATTTTTCAGGTTTTTGAGCAACAAAGATACAAAAAGCTTTTAATTAATTTCTTTGTTTTATAATACCTCCTATTACTTTTTTGTCTTTAATAACTTCTGGGGTTCCTTTATAAAAAATTGAGCCTCCAAAACTAACCTTAGCGTTTAGCGTTTCCCCTGCGTAAACTTCTGCTTTTGCTCCAGTTCCAGAACGAATAGTGGAATTGTCGGTAACCATTAAATCGAATCCGTGGTAAATTCCATAAAGATCTACATCTACTTCTTGATTCTTTGTGGTTCCAGTGAGTTTTATAATACCTCCAGAGGAACACTTAACCACTAGGTGTTTGATGTTTACTTTAAGGTTTATAAATGCGCGTTCTTGCGATCGTATTTCAAGATGTTGTTGTGTTACCTCATCTCCTGTAATTAAAGACCCTTCATTTGCATCAATTAAGTCTAAGGTGTCTTTGTAATAAAGATCTACTGTAACTTTACCATCGGCAGAAACTTCAGGAAACTTTAAGTACACTTTTAAAACTTTGTTGGTGTTCTTTACTTTTACCTTGTCTGATTTTTCACCACTAATAACAATTTTCTGTTCTGTTGATTTAATCAGTTTTACATCAATCCCATTAAAAACTTTAAGCGAAGTAAACTCTCCTAACTCAGTAGTAATGGTTGTTTGAGAAAATAGGTTTATTGATGAAAGTAAAAATAGCAGTAGGCTTATTTTTTTCATGTGTATAATTTTCATAGTTACTCTATAATGACTAAAATAGGTTTTTATTGTGACAATGTATGTGTTTTTAGATAGCTTCTTCTAAATAAAAATCTAAATGTTTGCGTTCTAGGTCAGTATTTTTAACCCGTACATGCACCACATCTCCTAATTGATATAGGTGATGAGTAGACTGACCTACAATAGCATATTGTTTTTCGTCAAAGATATAATAATCGCTTTTTATATCTCGAATACGAACCATTCCTTCGCATTTATTTTTAGATATTTCCACATAAATTCCCCATTCGGTTACTCCAGAAATTACACCTTCAAAAATTTCATTTTGATGATCTTGCATGTATTTAATTTGCATGTACTTAATTGAGTCTCTTTCTGCTTTTGAGGCTAATTCTTCCATTTTAGAGGCGTGTTTACATCGTTCTTCGTACACGTCTGCTTTTGGTGAGCTTCCTCCTTCTAAATAGTGTTGTAGTAGTCGGTGGGTCATTACATCGGGATATCTTCTAATAGGTGATGTAAAATGACTGTAATAATCGAACGCTAATCCATAATGACCTATGTTTTGAGTAGTATATGCCGCTTTACTCATAGATCGTATTGCTAAGGTTTCAATCATATTTGCCTCTCCTTTTCCATGTACTTCTTTTAATAAGGTATTTAATGATTGTGAAGTTTGTGCTAAGGTGTCAAAATTAAGTTTATATCCAAATTTACTTACTATATTTTGTAATGCTGCTAACTTTTCAACATCAGGTTCATCATGTACACGATAAACAAAAGTGTTGTGTGAGGGTTTATTGTTTTGTTTTCCAATAAATTCAGCAACTTTTCTATTGGCGAGCAACATAAACTCTTCAATGAGTTTATTTGCATCTTTAGCTTCTTTAAAATACACACCTGTAGGATTTGCTTCTTCATCTAAATAGAATTTTACTTCTACTCTATCAAAAGAAATAGCCCCTGCTTTCATTCTTTTTTCTCTAAGTTGTTTAGCTAAACCATCCATTGTTATTATAGTATGGGTAATTTCTGGAGGAACTGTATACGTTTCTTCTGTTAATGAAATTGCTGCTGGGATAGTATCTTGTTTTGTTTCTATAATCACCTGAGCTTCTTCATATGAGAATCTGTGATCTGAATATGTTACGGTTCTTCCAAACCATTGTGATACAATTTTTGCCTCTTTTGTAATCTCAAACACTGCAGAGAAGGTTAATTTTTCTTCGTGTGGACGTAAAGAACACACTCCGTTTGATAGTACTTCTGGTAACATTGGTACTACTCTGTCTACTAAATAAATAGAGGTTGCACGATCGTAGGCTTCTGCATCTAAAATGGTTTTTGGTTGTACATAATGAGATACATCGGCAATATGAATACCTATTTCATAATTACCATTTTCAAGTTCTGTAAAAGATAATGCATCATCAAAGTCTTTAGCATCTCTAGGGTCAATAGTAAAAGTGAGATCTGAACGCATATCTCTTCTTTTACTAATTTCTTTGGAGGTAATCGTCGTTTCTAAAGTTGCTGCATCTTCTTCTACTTCTTTTGGAAATTCAAAAGGTAAACCATACTCTAGTAATATGGAATGCATCTCTGTATTGTGTTCTCCTGGTTTACCTAGTACTTGGGTAATTTTACCAAATGGATTTTTAGAGTTTTGTGGCCAATCTGTAATTGATGCTAATACTTTATCTCCATCTTGAGCACCATTAATATGGTTTTGAGAGATAAAAATATCGGTATACATTTTTGAGTTATCTGGTACAACAAAACCAAAGGTTTTACTCATTTGAAGGGTACCAACAAAATCAGTTTTTTTACGTTCAACGATTTCAATAATATCGGCTTCTAGTTTATTAGATCTTCTTTTTTTGTAGACATACGCTTTAACGGTATCGCCATGTAAAGCTTTGTTTAAGTTGATTGAAGGTGTAAATAAATCATCGTCAAAATCTTCACAGATAAAATAACCATTTCCATTATTTGTAAGATCTATTGTACCAATATGGTATTTTCTATCTTCATTGTATTGGTATTTTCCTCGATCTATTTCTTTGATTTTCTTTTCATTTTTTAACTGTCCTAATTTTTCTATAATCTGATTCTTTGCTTGAGAATCATTCACAGCTAATTTTGCTGCAATTTGTTTATAGTTGTAAAATTTATCAGGGTTTTCTTTTAAAATCGAAAGGATTTGTTTTGTTAAGTGTTTTATAACGCCACCTTTCTTTTTAAAAAATGTGTTCTTTTTTTTCATTTAATATGTATTGATATTAGCAAAATACAAATTCTTTGTCGCTATAGATAGTAAACTAAAGTAAGTTTGTACTTTGTATAAAATTTTGTTTGAATGCATCATTCGTGGTTTGTAATAGTAAATCCTAAAGCTGGGCAGAAAAGATTTTCTTCTCAATGGTTAAAAGCGCAACAACTTTTAAAAAACCATGCTATTACATATACTGCTGTTTTTACGGAATATTCTACTCATGAAGTTTTATTGGTCGATAAAGCCATAGCGGAAGGGTATCGTAATATAATTTCATTCGGCGGAGATGGAACTCTACATCACGTAGTTAATGGAATTATGCAACAAAGATATGTAAATACTTTTGATATTACCTTAGGAGTTATTCCAATTGGTACTGGAAACGATTGGATTAAGACATATCATATCCCTAAATCAATTGCAAAAGCGATTGAAATTATTGCAGCGAAGCACACTGTTCTTCAAGATGTTGGTAAAATAACCACAGGTGATAAAATAACGTATTTTAATAATCTTGCAGGTATTGGATATGATGGTTATGTGGTTTCTAAATTAAAGAAATTAAAAAGGTTAGGGAGTATTTCGTATTTAATAAGCGGCTTGTACGGATTAATATTTTATAAATATCCAGTATTAGAAGTTCAATATGGTACTACTATACTAGAAATAAAGAGTTTAATGATTAATATTGGTCTCTGTAGGTATTCAGGAGGTGGTATGCAACTCACTAAAAACCCAGATCCAATAGATGGTTTATTCGATATTACGATAGTACCTCGTATTACTCTATTTCGTTTACTATATTCTTTAAAGAAACTCTATACAGGTACTATTGTAAATCATTTTGGTGTAATAAACAGCAAAGAAAATAAGCTTACTATTCGAACTATAGATAACTCAACACCTTTTATACAAGCCGATGGTGAATTAATTGGATCTTCCATATTAGAAGCAGAAGTAATTCCTAAAGCACTTTGTATTATAATTCCTTAATGTTAAACTTTTCTTAATAAAATTGTAACGTTTGTTAAAATAGCTCGTCTATAAAGTAACCAATACGTTAGTAAAAGTGAAACATCTGTATAAAATTATAGCGTTATTTTTTTGCATCTTCTTTGTAGGAATAGGTGTTACTATAGTAAGTATAGATAAAAAGTTACATCAAAAACAGCAACCACAAACTGTAGAGGTAACAAAAGACACCCTATTTCTTATCGAAAACCAAAAAGTTACTTAAGTTTTTTTTTTCTTTATTAACAATATATACTAGTATTCTATTTTCTTATTTTTTTAAAATTAAACTATAGTGGTATATGATAGTTTGTTAATTACTAGAATAAAATAGTTTCCAAATATTTTAAGGTTTCACTTATTAAAAATTATAAACAGTAAAGAAGTATAATAAGTACTTTATAATCAAGTATTTTTTACACTTATAAACATATTCTGTATTTATAAATCCACATTATTTTTAAGATAACTTTTAGCACAAATAGTGTCAATAAGTACCCTTTAGTTTGTTTATAAATTCACATTAAAAACTTAAAAATAAAGTTGCTTACTAAGATGTAGTTTTTGTATTAGAAAAATTTAATTGATATTCAAAAAAACTTTTTAGCTCTTACAGATAGTTTTTAACAATGCTTGTTATTTTTTATAGAGTTCAAAATGAAGTGCTTAGTATAGATTTTAGAAAAGTTATTCTAATCGCTGTTCATAACCCTATTTATCAGTATTTTTGTAGATCTTAAATCAATAAAAACCAATTCATTATGACAATCGCAATAGGTAATGATCATGCAGGAACAACGTATAAGTTTGAAATTATAAAACAACTAGAAGCCGCTGGGCACACTGTTCTAAATTTTGGAACTGATACAGATGGAAGTGTAGATTATCCAGATTTTGTTCATCCAACTGCTGACGCTGTAGAGCAACACAAAGCCGATTTTGGAATTTTAATTTGTGGAAGTGGAAATGGTGTTCAGATGACTGCAAATAAACATCAAGGTATTCGTGCAGCTTTAGTATGGAATAATGAATTAGTAGCTTTAGCTAGACAACATAATAATGCAAATATTTTAGCTATTCCAGCAAGATTTGTATCAGTACATCAAGCGTTACAATTTGTAGCTATTTTTTTAAGTACAGATTTTGAAGGCGGACGTCATCAAAATAGAGTCAATAAAATAGCACTTTCTTAAAATGCAGTTAGTTGTTAAAACCTATACGGAATTAACGCTTCATGAATTGTATTCAATTTTACAATTACGTTCTGAAGTTTTTGTAGTAGAACAAAACTGTGTATATCAAGATATAGATGATAAAGATCAAGAAGCACTCCATGTCTTTTTTACAAAAGAAACGACTATTGTAGCATATACCAGACTATTTAAACCCGGTTTTTATTTTCCAAATGCAAGTATTGGTCGTGTTATTGTAAAACAACAAGAACGTGCTCATGGATACGGCTACCAAATTATGGAAGCATCTATTGCTGTGGTATCAGAATATTTTAATACATCCACTATAACTATTTCTGCACAGACTTACTTAGTAAAATTTTATACTTCTTTAGGTTTTACAACTGTAGGAGAAGAGTATTTAGAAGATGGAATTCCGCATATAGAAATGTTTAAAAGTTAATTTTATAAAACCTAAAAATCGAGGTAAAAAGTGCAGTTAAAATGAATGACATTTTGTAACTTGTCCTCACTTTTTTTAAAATAATATACCTAATAAAACATGTCAGCAGATAAAGAAAAACAAGCAAAATTAAAAGCCTTACAACTCACTTTAGACAAAATGGATAAAACCTATGGAAAAGGTGCTGTTATGAAGATGGGAGATAGTGTAGTTGAAGATGTAGAAGCTATATCTTCAGGATCATTAGGATTAGATTTAGCATTAGGTGTTGGAGGATATCCAAGAGGTAGAGTAATTGAAATATATGGACCAGAATCTTCAGGAAAAACAACTTTAACCTTACATGCTATTGCAGAGGCACAAAAAGCGGGAGGAATAGCTGCTTTTATAGATGCAGAACATGCTTTCGATCGTTTTTATGCAGAGAATTTAGGAGTAGATATCGATAATTTAATCATTTCACAACCCGATCATGGAGAGCAAGCCCTAGAAATTGCAGATAATTTAATTAGATCAGGAGCTATTGATATTGTTGTTATCGATTCTGTAGCAGCATTAACACCAAAATCTGAGATTGAAGGTGAAATGGGAGATTCTAAAATGGGTCTTCACGCGCGCTTAATGTCTCAAGCATTACGTAAGCTCACCGGAACAATTAGTAAAACAAACTGTACCGTTATTTTTATCAACCAGTTGCGAGAGAAAATTGGGGTAATGTTCGGAAATCCAGAAACCACGACTGGAGGTAATGCATTAAAGTTTTACGCTTCTGTACGATTAGATATTAGAAGAAGAACACAACTAAAAGATGGAGATCGAGTAATCGGTAACCAAACGAAAGTTAAAGTGGTTAAAAATAAAGTAGCACCACCATTCCAAACAGCAGAATTTGATATTATGTATGGTGAAGGAATTTCTAAAGTAGGAGAAGTGTTAGATATTGGTGTTGAACTAGAAATTATTAAAAAAAGCGGATCATGGTTTAGTTATGGCGACACCAAACTAGGTCAAGGAAGAGACGCTGTAAAAGGAGTTATAAAAGACAATCCAGAATTGATGGATGAGTTAGAAGGAAAAATAAAAGAAGCTATAGAAAACCAAGATTAAGTACTTTAATTAAAAGTTTTATTTTTTTAAAAGCTGGTAATTTCTTACCAGCTTTTTTAATTTAAATACGTATACCTTTTCTTAATGCAAGTATTAATAGTACAGAATACACTTCTGGAACACCTTGTTTAAAAGGTAATCACTGTCTCAATCATTATACCATTAAACTTTCCTCCATTTAATATACTTCCTGAATTATACCCTGTATGTTTTTGGGTAACATATTCGAATTTTGCCATTACATTTTTAGTTAAAAACCATCCAGCAACAAGATTAAATCGAGAGATACCAATAGAATCCCCATTTGCTTCATCGGCATTTACTTTGTTATACCGTGTTCCTATATATGTTTTTTCATGATTTCCCATTCTATAAATAAGTTCACCCGCATATTGAGTAGCTGTTCTAGTAATTGTTTCTGAGCTTGCTCTTCCTCTAGCATTTTCATACGTTCCAAAAAATTCTAACTGTTTATATTTAAAGAAAGGGTTTATCATCACAGCTCTAATTTTATTTTTTAAAGCAGGATTATATCTACCAGATCTAAAGTTTCCTTTTGGGGTTGCAGTTTCATTTTCTAAAACCAAATAATATCGAGATCCAGCTCTATCTGCAGCATACAAATACGAGTTAGCTACTTTTCCTGTGTTGTAAATAGAACCGGTTAGTCGCCAACGAAAATCTTCATTTACCTGCGTGTCATACCCTAATTTTGCAAGGAAAGAAGCCCCACCAGTATCAGGGTTTGCTACATCTTGATTTAACTTTCCATTAGTAACTCCAAGCATACCTATAAAATTATTTTTTCTATAGTACAATTCGGCGCCAACTTCTGTGGTAAAAGCATCCATAATTAAATTACCAACAAAAGGATTGTTTAAAGCATGTGCATTGTCTGAACGTCTAAAATGAGCATCACCGTAGTTATTTTCCATATGCCCAATTTTTAAAGTAGCATACTTCATAAAATCCTCCATAAAACCTGGTTTTACAAAATCTAAGTTGTCAACTTGAAGATATCCTCCTTTTACATAAGGTTCTGGGTGGTGTCTCGACGATAAATATGTACGCAAATGCATACGTAAACCACTATCCAATACCACATCAAGATCTAAGTTTGCTGTGGCTAAATTAAAATTACTTCCTATAGGTTTTAATGCTACCGCACCAGAGTTTTCATGCGATAAGCCCTGAAACTGCAAAGCAGATGCACCGCCTATACGGACGTATACGTCTTTAAAAGGTTTTGTGACACTGTCTTTTTGGGCCTCAAAATCGTGAATACCACGTTTATCGGGTTGTCTGTAATTACTTAAATCTCTTGTTTGAGCACTTAAAAAGGTGCTAATTAACATAAGAATAAGACATAAAAAATAGGTTGATTTTTTCATAGCTGTTTAAAAAAATAATTGTGATTAGTTAGTTTATAAAAACTGATTTGAATTTAATTTCTATTTCATCACCGGTTTTAATGGTGCCCAATAAAGCTTTTGGGGGCTGGATACCAAAGGATGTCATTAACAGCTTATAACTTCCAGAAACGATGATAACAGTATCTTTAAAGGTTATTTCTAAAGAGAGGGTAACGGGTTTAGTAACACCGCAAATAGTGAGTTTTCCTTGAACGTCAAGATCAAAAACATCGGTTGTTTTTTTCGTTACAGCGTTCAATTCAGTAAAAACAAAGTCTATAGATGAAAACTGATTGGTCTTTAAAGCTTTAAAAGTTTTTTTATCCATTCCAGATTTACCACTTTTAAGACTAGTACTTTCCACAGAAAAAGAGATTGAGGAAACCTCCGCGTTAGCCACATCTTTAAAAACAAGAGAACCAGATTGTTTTTCTGCATGAACATGCCAATCGTGAAGGGTTGAAGTTCCTAAAACCTGCAAAAATGAGGTTTCATTGTCTAAGGTGTACTTTTGTGCTGAGACCTGTAAAGAAATTGAAAACAGGATTAAGAAGAATACTTTTAACAAACTTGAATACGTCATATAGAGTTCTATTTTTCTATGCAAATATTAGTAAACAACCCCGTATAAATTATGATATTTGTCATAGACCTAAAAGAGTATAAATTCAAATGAAAATTTCGTCAACAATATCCGTTCAACCTATAAAAATTGTAGATTACAACGTATTGCGTAACACTATTTATGAGCTATACAAAAGCACCTATGGGGCTTATTGGTCAGATCAAGGAGAATGGTATTTTAATGAACAGTATTGCAAGGATGCGGTTAGCAAAGAGGTATTTGCACCAAATACAGACTATTTCGGAGTGTATTCTAAAAAAGAGTTTATAGGAATTTTACGTTTTGTATGGGGTATAAACCCAGAAGGAAAACCAGACCATCATTATGCTAAATTACACCGTCTTTACATTGCTTCTTCACATCAAAGAAAAGGTGTTGGGAAAGTGCTTTTGTCTTGGTTTGAAGAACAAGCAGCACTACATGAATGTTCTAAGGTGTGGCTAGAAGTTATGGAACAACAAACCCAAGCGGTTGATTTTTATATCGCTCAAGGCTATCATTTAAAAAGCAAAAGACGTTTAGACTACCCACTATTTAAAGAGGGATATAGAGGTATCTATACCGCAGAAAAAACACTGTAACTATACTCCAGTACTTCCAAAACCACCCGCACCTCTATCGGTTTCTGAGAGCACGCTCACTTCTTCCCAAGTAATCTGTTCGTGTTTTGCAATAACCAACTGGGCAATTCGCTCACCATCTTGAACTGTAAAAGGTTCAGAAGAAAGGTTTACTAAAATCACCCCAATTTCTCCTCTATAATCGGCATCAACAGTTCCAGGGGCATTTAATACCGTAATTCCTTTTTTTGCAGCCAAACCACTACGTGGACGCACTTGCGCTTCATATCCTTGAGGTAATGCAATAAATAAGCCTGTTTTAATAATAGCTCGTTCTAAAGGTTTTAAAACAACAGGGCTTTCAATATTGGCACGTAAATCCATACCTGCAGCACCACTTGTTTCGTAGTGAGGTGTTGGATGTTTTGAGGAGTTAATCAGTTGAACAGTCATTAGTCTTTTGTGTATAACCAGTTAATAGCGTCTATAAATTCATTTTTCCAGAACCGCTCGTTATGTTCGCCAAGCGGTGTTACTTTTGAGTGTATATTTTTTTGAGGAAACCCCAACTCTACTAATCTCTTTTCAATGGCTAGGGTGTTTTCAACCATGTTTTCCCCTTCTTTACCACCCACTAAAAAGTATAGCTTTGTGTTGGGAAGATTACCGTAAAAAGTTGTAAAGTCGTTCACTTTTTCTGAAAACCAGAAAGACGTAGAAAAAGCCCCTATTTTGCCAAAAACATCGGAGTATTTTAAGCCTGCATAATACGAAATTAGCCCGCCAAGTGAACTTCCTATTATAGCCGTATTTTCTCTGTTTGTAAGCGTTCTAAACTTACGGTCAATCATCGGTTTTACTTTGGTTACAAGACTATTAATATACGTTTCGCCAAAACCACCCCCATAACGTTGATGCGTCCAAGGCGTATATTCATTTATACGTTCTTGTTTTCCGTTTTCTATAGCCACAACAATAAACCCTTGCCCTGTTTTTGTAAACCTTTCATTCAGTTGTTCGTCAACCTCCCATTCTCCAATATAAGCCGTACTGTTATCGAACAAGTTTTGTCCGTCGTGCATATAAATCACGGGATATTTTTTATCACTCTTTTCGTAGTCAGGAGGAAGATATACCCAAATAGCATGGGCAAGATCACCCCCTCCTTTTGTTTTAATCGTTAGTGTTTCTTTGAGCAACAGTACATTTTTAGTTTTTGTAGTATCTATTGAAGTAGAACTAAATACAACAGTAGGGATACAGAAAACCAAAAGAAAGAATAATCTATGCATTTTTATGAAGCAGCGCTTGAATGTTTTTGCGTTCTGAAGTATAAATTAACAACAAAAACAAAAGAATAAAAAGAATTGAGACCAGAATATTGTTTCTAAAATAGAGAAACGAGACACCTGAAAGCGCTGTAGCTGTAAATACATATATACTAAGACGTTTAATAGGATAGTCTACAGGGTAGTGTTTTTTACCATACACAAACGAAAGCACCGTCATTACTCCATAAGCAAGTAAGGTGGCCCAAGCTGAAGCTAATACCCCAAAAACAGGAATCAGCACCAAATTAACCGCAACAGTAATTCCGGCACCCACCAAAGAGAAATACATTCCATATCGAGTATTGTCGGTAAGTTTATACCACATCGATAGGTTGTTGTAGATTCCTAAACACAAATTAGCCAGTAAGATAATCGGAACAATGTATAGGGCGCTAAAATATTCGGGCTTCCCTAGAAGTATACCCGCAAAAAAATCAATAAAAACAGTAATGCAAAGCATAAACAATGCCCCTAGAATGGTAAACCAAGTTAAGATGGTTGCATATGCTTTTTTGGCGTTTTTTTGTCCGGCATAGTTAAAGAAAAAAGGTTCTGCGCCTAATCGAAATGCCATAATATACAAGGTCATAAAAACCCCTAATTTATAACAGGCTGCATACACGCCCATTTCATATTCTCCGATTAATTTTCCAAGCAGAAGCTTGTCTAAGTTTTCATTGGTAACAAAGGCTAAGCTTCCTATCATAATAGGAAAACTATACACCAACATCTTTCGAAGAAGGGCTCGATTAAACGAGAATGAAAACTTAAACAACACCGGAACCAAACAGATAAACGACACCGCGCTTGCTACTGTTCCAGACACAAAAATATGAATGACTTTTGGTGTGCTGTTATAATAGTCCACCAAACCTTCTGTGATATAAGTTTGATGCTGAATTGCGAAAGGAATATACCATAAGAAAAACACGTTTAACAACCCAAAAACAAGTATGTTAACCGTTTTAAAAAAGGTAAATCGTTTAGACTGGTTGTTAACGCGTAAATATGCGTAAGGAATCACCACCAAAGTGTCTAAAAAAATCGTCCACACCAATAACTTAAAGAACAGTGGGTTTTGAAACCCTAAAAAAAGAGCAATGGTTTCATGGTAATACAAAGCAATTCCTAAAAACCCTACAGAAGAACAGACGAGCGCAATAAACGAGGTAGAAATGACCTCATTCTTTTCGCGTTCTTTAGAAAAAAAGCGGAAAAAGGCAGTTTCCATCCCCAAGGTAAGCAACGCGTTTAAGTAGGCAGCGTAAACATAATAATCGGTGTTAATAGCATATTTTTCTGCCCCTAAAGTGGCGGTGTGAAGTTTTACTAAAAAGACATTCACAGCCCTTGGCAACACCGCTGCTAGACCATAAATAAAGGTGTCTTTAATAAAGTTTTTCAGTACACTCAAAAAGAGAGAATTAGAATAACAAATATAATAATAAGCTTCAGCTTTAGGCGAAAGATGATAGTTTTATTACTTTTGAAAAAACGTAGCACGTACATATGGATAAAAATGCAAAAGTAGCGGTATTAGGAGGGGGAAGTTGGGCAACTGCAATTGTAAAAATGTTGACAGAAAACCTAGATAATGTGGGTTGGTATATGCGAAGTGTATACGCTGTAGAGCACATTAAAAAAAACAAACACAATCCAAACTATTTAAGCTCTGCAGATTTACACCCCGAAAAATTAACCCTTTCAAACGACATCAATAAAACCGTTGCAGAATACGATATCTTAATTTTTGCAATTCCTTCAGCGTTTCTAAATCAAGAACTCGAAAAGCTAAAAACCCCTTTAAAAGGGAAAATCATTTTTTCTGCTATTAAAGGAATTGTACCCGAGTCTGGATATATTGTTGGCGAACACTTTTTTGAAGTTTATAATATTCCTTTTGAAGACATCGGTGTTATTACCGGACCTTGTCATGCTGAAGAGGTGGCTATGGAGCGCCTTTCGTACTTAACTATTGCGTGTACCGATGAAAGTAAGGCTAAAATGGTGAGCGAACTATTAGCGTGTAGGTATATTAAAACCAAAACATCAGACGATATTATTGGAACAGAATATGCGGCGATGCTAAAAAACATCTACGCTATTGCCGCAGGAATCTCTCATGGATTAGGGTATGGCGATAATTTCCAATCGGTATTAATGAGCAACTCTATTAGAGAGATGAAGCGCTTCATTAAAAAGGTTCATAAAATGAAACGCAACATTAATAACTCTGCATATTTAGGAGATTTATTAGTGACCGGATATTCAACCTTTAGTAGAAACAGAATGTTTGGGAACATGATTGGTAAAGGGTATACCGTTAAGTCGGCTATGCTTGAAATGAGCATGGTTGCCGAAGGGTATTACGCTACAAAAAGCGCCTATGAAATTAAAGAGAAAAATGGGGCAAAAACCCCCATTATTAACACCGTATACCAAATACTATACGAAGGGAAAGACGCCAAAAAACTCTTTTTAAAACTTACCGATAAGCTAGACTAGTTCAGAGGTTAACCGGTCTTTAAACAAACCAACATTTAAGGCATTTAACGCTCGTTTCTTATCGCTTGTTTTTACCAGTAAAGAAATGTTATAATTACTTCCACCATAAGAAATCATTCGTACAGGAATGTTTTTTAATGCGCTAAATACCTGAGCGCTTAACCCTTCCGTTTTTTGAGAAAAATTCCCAGCAACACATACAATACTTAAATCATGATCTACCTCAACAGCGCCATAAGCCTGAAGTTCACGTACAATCTCGTTTAAATAAGCAGGATTATCAATCGTTAATGAAACCGCTACTTCAGATGTTGTAATCATGTCGATAGGGGTCTTATAGGTTTCAAACACTTCAAACACCTTTTTTAAGAAACCATAAGCGAGTAACATACGAAACGATTTAATTTTAATCGCAGTAATTCCGTCTTTAGCAGCAATTGAAGTCACTCCAACTCGAGATGCAGTGTTACTAATAATCGTTCCTTTTTGATCTGGATTAAATGTGTTTTTTAGCAGTACTGGAATGTTGTTTTCTTTAGCAGGAATTAAACTTTGTGGGTGTAAAATCTTTGCTCCAAAATAGGCCAACTCAGCGGCCTCGTCAAAAGACACCTCTTCAATAGAAAAAGTGTTGTCAACAAAACGAGGGTCGTTATTATGCATCCCATCAATATCGGTCCATATTTGCACTACTTCTGCACCCAACGCACTCCCGATTAAAGAAGCGGTATAATCACTCCCTCCACGCTCTAAATTGTCGATGGCGCCTTTATGGTTTCTACAAATAAAGCCCTGTGTAATGTATATACTTTTCGAAGTAGCTTCGGTTATTTTAGGACTTAGTAAAGCGGAAATCTCCGAAATATTAGGCTCTCTGTTTTCGTCAATTGTCATAAAATCTAATGCCGAAAGTAGCTCAGATGCAATCTGCTGTTCTTGGAGATACAACTGAACGATAGTCGTAGAAATTAGTTCCCCTTGCGCAACAATTGTTTTTTGATGCGTAATCGCAAAGGATTCCTGAGTAAGACGAACAATGAGATCGAGTGTATGCTGAACAAAGTTGTTAGCAATTTGTAAATAGTTTGAAGACTGAAACAGCTCCGAAACCACTTCGGTACAGCGGTTTTGTAATTCGTCTAGTTTAGCAGCAATTAAAGTAGCATTACCATTAGCATAAGCCTCATTAATGGTGACAAGTATATTGGTTACTCCAGAAAAAGCCGAAAGCACAACAAACCGATGACCAGGGGTGTTTTCAATAATTTCAACAACTTGAGCAATACTGCGCGCCGAACCTACAGAAGTTCCACCAAACTTTAAAACTATCATATTCGTTTAATTTTGCAGCAAAATAACAGCGCTAGTGCTTGGAGTACAATTTTATTTAATATTTTTACATATTATAACAACGTGTTGAAAATTCAACAATTATGAAAACAATACAACAAGCGGTAGAAAGTACTATTCGAAAGACTCCTTTTATAGAAGAGGCGTTAAATGAAAAGCTGATTAATGTTTCTTCATTGGCACGAATTATATTGCCAGAGGTGTCGGCAATACTAAAAAAAGAAGTAAAACCCGGTGCTGTAATGATGGCAATTAACAGGCTTTCACCAGTAAATGAGCTTCGGATTCGTAAAAGCATCAAAAAACTAACCTTGAGTATTGGCGATTTTATTGTTCGCTCAGATTTATGCGATTTTACCTTTAAAAACTCTCCAACACTTTTTAAACAAATAGCTAAACTGTTAACGATTACCGCAGAAAATAACGATTACTTTTTTACGGTTTCTCAAGGTATTTTTGAAACAAATATTGTAACCAGTAAATCATTACTGCCCTTAATTGAAGAGAATTTCATAGATGAAGAACAGTTGAGTAGTGTCTTAGACTTGTCGTCTATAACCATTAAACTTCCTAAAGACAATCAAGAACAATCTGGGGTGTATTATTTTATTTTGAAGCAATTGGCCTGGGCCGATATTACCCTTCAAGAAATTATCTCTACTACCAACGAAATGACGATTGTGGTAAAGGAAGAAGACATCAATCAGACCTTTGCTATTTTAATGGATATGAAGTTAACATAACGCTAAATGAAAACGAAAGACCCCTATGCATCGTTACGAATTCGAGAGTTCAATATATTTCTGTTCGTCCGATTTTTACTTGTTTTTGGGTGGTCTATGCAATTTATCATCATAGAATGGCAAGTCTATAGTCTAACCAAAAACCCATTGTCTTTAGGTATTATTGGTTTAATTGAGGTTATCCCAGCAGTTTCTATGGCACTTTTTGCGGGTCACATTGTAGATCAAAAAGAAAAACGAAATTTATTAGCGCTTTGTATAGCGGCATTTTCATTTATTAGTTTTGGTCTTTTTTTTATTACCCTACCCGAGTTTACCCTTCACTATTCTAAGCAAACCTCTTTATATTTTATTTATGTATTGGTGTTTTTTGGTGGGTTTTTAAGGTCTTTTTTCGGACCGACAATCTTCTCTCTTATTGCGCTTATTGTACCCAAAAAACTCTATCCCAACGCAGCAACATGGAGCAGTTCTACCTGGCAAATTGCCAGTGTATTAGGGCCTGCTTTTGCAGGTTTTTCTATTCTATGGATAGGGGTTCATTGGTCATTGAGCGTCGTCTTTATAATGGTAATACTCTCGTTATCTTTAGTTTTCTTTATCAAGAAAAAACCCATATTAAACCCTAAGCTAGGCGAACCGATAGGGCAAAGCTTAAAAGAAGGAATTCGATTTGTATATCGCACTAAAGCTATTTTTGGAGCCATAACACTAGACATGATCTCTGTTCTTTTTGGAGGCGCAGTAGCCCTGTTGCCAATTTATGCACAAGACATATTACAAGTAGGCCCAGAAGGCTTTGGTGCATTAAGAGCAGCGCCTGCCATTGGTGCTTTTTTAACCATGCTAACTACAGCTTATATTCCGATTAGTAGAAAGGCAGGCTTAAAATTATTGATTGCCATTTTTGGCTTTGGGGTTAGCATTATCATTTTTGGTATATCGACTATTTTTTGGGTTTCTATAGTTGCATTGTTCTTTAGCGGAGTAACCGATGGGGTTTCTATGGTAATTAGACAAACCATTTTGCAATTAAAAACCCCAGATGAAATGAGAGGAAGAGTAGCTTCTGTAAACTCAATGTTTGTAGGATCGTCTAATGAGTTAGGGGCCTTTGAAAGTGGTTTAACCGCAAAGCTTATGGGGACTGTTACAGCGGTAGTTTTTGGAGGAACCATGACCTTGATTACGGTGATCACCACAGGAATTGCATTGCCATCGTTTAGAAAGTTAGACTTAACCAAAGACTTAGAAGCGCACGAAGCGGACGCCTAAAGTAGGACTTATATAAAGTCTGCTAAACCGGTGTCTTTCC
This sequence comes from Flavobacteriaceae bacterium, assembly GCA_965659555.1. Taxonomy (GTDB): domain Bacteria; phylum Bacteroidota; class Bacteroidia; order Flavobacteriales; family Flavobacteriaceae; genus Polaribacter. Next base: position 63,296 of record CBFHVY010000001.1, on the reverse strand, counting down.
CGTCAATACTCGTTAGGTTTTTCTCTTTCCAATACGTTTGTATGCCGTCTTCACCTTGTCCTTTGGCCCAATCATTAAGTGCTTCACGCTCCCCTTGATATTCAAAGTAGGGAATAGACATTCCACAAGACGTCTGTGCGCTCTCAATTTGGATATCAAAAATTTGTCGAGTTCCAGGGAGTACGGTAAAATGTGACGCTAAAGATTCCCAAGCGGCATCGGTTGGATACACTGCTTTCGCAGTTCCGTAGATTCTTAGAATATTAGGAGCCCCTTCAAAAGAGCAAAACATTAATGTAATTCTGGGATGTTCTAAAAGGTGCGCAGCAGTTTCATTTCCGCTTCCGGTAACATTTAACCAAGCAATCCGTTGACTTCCTAAAACACGAATAGAATCCATTCCTTTTGGAGAGAGGTTAATTCTACCTTCAACAGGAGCTGTAGCAACAAAAAAGAGCTTCTGCTGAGCAATAAACCCTTGAAGCCGTTCGGTTAATTCGGTATAAAATTTTGACATGTGTTTAGCGATTAAGAAGCTAGAATTCCTTTTTTCTGAAGAAGAGGAATCATGCGGAGCGCTCCCTCTTTAATGGATTTTGCTTTAAAAGTAAAGGTCTTTTCTAACAGTTGATTGTTTTCAAAAAAACTCACTTGAAACTGATTGGTTAAGGCGAAGAGTTCGGGTTGCAGTAATTCAACTTTAGCATACGATTTCGCTGGTAAAACATCAATCTTCTTACGCATGGTTGAGGTAATTTTCTTATCAGAAAACCCTTTAGATACTACTATTACTATTGATATTGGAGCTTCTTTTGTATTGATAATATACGCGTTCCAATCATCGGTATTATAAATGTCGTTGTGTTCATATACCACAGCAAACTCAATACCAGAAACCTCAGGAACAGTGATGTCTTTTTTCATGTAACCCCTTAAATAACCGATTTGAATTGCTCTAAGAAACGCACATCGTTTTCATAAAACATTCTAATATCTGGAATTTGATACAATAGCATTGCGATGCGTTCTATTCCCATACCAAAAGCATAACCACTATACACCGTAGGATCGATATTACAATTTTGTAGCACGTTTGGATCTACCATACCACACCCCATAATTTCTAACCAACCGGTTCCTTTGGTAATTCTATAATCGGTTTCAGTTTCTAAACCCCAATAAATATCAACTTCTGCGCTAGGTTCTGTAAAAGGAAAATATGAAGGACGTAAACGAATCTTAGACTTTCCAAACATTTCTTTTGTAAAGTACAATAAGGTTTGTTTTAGGTCGGCAAAAGAAACATCGGTATCTATATATAGCCCTTCTACTTGATGAAAAATACAGTGGGCACGAGCCGAAATATCTTCATTTCTAAAAACTCTACCTGGAGAGATGGTTCGAATAGGCGGCCTGTTGTTTTCCATGTATCGTACCTGTACCGAAGAAGTGTGTGTTCTTAATAAGGTATCGGGATTCTTATCAATAAAAAACGTGTCTTGCATATCTCTCGCCGGATGGTATTCTGGCAGGTTCAACGCAGAAAAATTATGCCAATCATCTTCAATCTCTGGTCCTTCAGAGACGGTAAAGCCAATTCGGTTAAATACCTCAATAATTTGATTCTTTACTAAAGAGATAGGATGTCTTGCCCCAAGTTCAATAGGTTCATAAGGTCTTGTTAAATCGCCATAAACCCCTTTGTCATCCTGTGCGTTATCGAGCGCATCTTGTAAGGAGGCTACTTTTTTCTCTGCAGTATTTTTGAGGGTATTTAAAGCCTGTCCAAAATCTTTTCTCAGTTCGGCGTCTACATTTTTAAATTCAGCAAATAAGCCTTTTAACAAGCCTTTACTTCCTAAATACTTTATTCTAAAAGCCTCTACTTCTTCTTTTGAAGTTGCATTAAACTGCTTAACCTCTTCGATAAGATTTTTAACCGTATCTAACATTTTTATTCCCTATAAATGAGCCACAAATTTACGTTTTTTATAAAGAAACCCTAACCCTTTTTATTTGAAAACAAAAACCACTCCGAAAACGATTGAGAACAAAGGCTTACGCCATAAATAAAAATTAATTTTTAATATTGAAATATGTTTAATTAAGTATCTTTGCCCCCAATAAACAATCAAAATCATTTAAGCACAACATATTATGGATGCTAAAGTCAATGCTTTTATGGACATGGTTAAAGAAAGAAACAGCCATGAACCAGAATTTTTACAAGCCGTTCAAGAAGTAGCGGAAACCGTTTTACCATATATCGCTTCACAAGAGATTTACAATGGTAAAAACATTCTATTAAGAATGGTTGAACCTGAAAGAGTGATTTCTTTTCGTGTAAACTGGGTTGACGACTCAGGAGAAATTCAAGTAAACAGAGGGTATAGAATAGAAATGAATTCTGCTATTGGACCCTACAAAGGAGGATTGCGTTTTCATCCCTCAGTGAACTTAAGTATCCTTAAATTCTTAGCTTTTGAGCAAGTGTTTAAGAACTCATTAACTACACTTCCAATGGGAGGTGGTAAAGGAGGTTCAGATTTTGACCCTAAAGGAAAGTCAGACAACGAAATCATGCGTTTTTGTCATGCCTTTATGAGCGAATTATTCAGACATATTGGGCCAAACACAGATGTACCTGCGGGAGATATTGGTGTTGGAGGAAGAGAGATTGGTTATATGTTTGGAATGTACAAGAAACTTAGAAATGAGTTTACAGGGGTACTTACTGGAAAAGGATTAAGCTGGGGAGGGTCTAAGATTAGACCTGAAGCAACAGGATATGGTACGGTGTATTTTGCACAAAATATGCTAGCAACTAAAAACGATAGCTTCGAAGGAAAAACAGTGGTGGTTTCTGGATCAGGAAACGTAGCGCAGTTTGCTGTAGAAAAAGCATTTCAGTTGGGAGCAAAAGTAGTTACCATGTCAGATTCATCAGGATATATTTTTGATGCTGAAGGAATCAATGAAGAAAAGCTTGCGTTTATCATGGACCTTAAAAACGTAAAAAGAGGAAGGATTTCTGAGTACGTTTCTAAATATCCAAATGCTACCTTTAACGAAGGTAAAACACCTTGGGGTGAAGCGTGCGATATTGCAATGCCATGTGCTACACAAAATGAACTTCAAGAAGAAGATGCAAAAACACTATTAAGCAATGGATGTATTTGTGTGAGCGAAGGAGCTAATATGCCTTCTACCAATGAAGCAGTAGCAGCATTCCAAAAAGCAAAAATATTGTTTGCTCCAGGAAAAGCATCTAACGCGGGTGGAGTAGCAACGTCTGGTTTAGAAATGACTCAAAACTCATTGCGTTTTAACTGGACTCGTGAAGAGGTAGACGCTAAACTAAAAGAAATTATGAAAGACATTCACAGCTCTTGTATCGAATACGGAACTGATGAAGATGGTTTTGTAGATTATGTTAGAGGGGCAAATATTGCAGGCTTCGTTAAAGTTGCCGATGCTATGCTAGCTCAAGGAGTAGTATAATGTACTAAAAAGAATACAAGTAAAGGGCGCCACTTTGTGGCGCCCTTTTTTTATTTTTGATTATGGATACACCACAGCCACCTTATCGAAAAATCATTCATGTAGATATGGATGCTTTTTATGCATCGGTTGAACAGCTAGATGACCCTTCTTTAGCAGGCAAACCTATAGCTGTGGGAGGTAGCGAAGATCGAGGAGTTGTAGCAGCAGCAAGTTATGAAGCAAGACAATACGGTGTTCGCTCTGCGATGAGTGGGGTGTTAGCCAAACAAAAGTGCCCACAACTCATTTTTGTAAAACCAAGGTTTACAAGATATAAGGAAATATCAAAAGAGATTCGAGCCATTTTTTATGAATACACCGATTTGGTAGAACCATTATCGTTAGATGAGGCCTATCTCGATGTGACCGAAAACAAAAAAGGAAACCCTTCAGCAAGTATGATTGCAACCGAAATCCGCGCAAAAATTTTCGACAAGCTTGCTCTTCGAGCTTCCGCAGGAATTTCAATCAATAAGTTTATTGCTAAGGTTGCCTCTGATATCAACAAGCCTAACGGACAAAAAACCATCCCACCAGAGGAGGTTATTGCTTTTTTAGAAGTATTACCTGTACATAAGTTTTATGGCGTAGGAAAAGTAACCGCTGCAAAAATGCATAATATGGGTGTTTTTTCGGGGAATGATTTAAAGCAACGTACCTTAGAAGAACTCACCAAAAAGTTCGGTAAGTCAGGAGGGTATTATTTTAATATTGTAAGAGGAATTCATCACAGCGCTGTTAAACCCAACAGAGCTCGTAAGTCAATTGCTGCAGAGCGTACCTTTTCGGAAAATATAACCTCCGAAATTTTTATGTTAGACAAACTAGAGCAGATTGCAAACGAATTGGAAAAACGATTGACAACTGCTAATGCTAAAGGAAAAACCATTACCTTAAAAATTAAGTACAGTAATTTTATTCAACAGACACGAAGCAAGACTGTTGAGGAGTATATGCAAAGAAAAGAGGACTTTATGCCGATAGTTAAAGAGTTGCTATTTCAAGAGAAATTAGAAAATTCAGTGCGGTTGTTAGGAATATCTTTCGGAAATTTAAACACCTTAAAAAAAGACCCTGTATTGGTACAGTTAAAATTTGACTTTTAATATGAATTTGAGTTATTGGGAAAAAAAGGAATGGTTTACTAATGTAGACTTTATGGTTATTGGAAGTGGAATTGTAGGGCTTTTCTGTGCATTACACCTCAGAAAACAGCACCCTAAAGCTAAAATTCTGGTGTTAGAAAAAGGCTACTTACCACAGGGGGCAAGCACAAAAAACGCAGGCTTTGCTTGCTTTGGTAGCTTAACAGAATTATTGGCGGACTTAAAAAACCATTCAGAAGAAGAAGTGCTTCAACTTGTACAAAAGCGATGGGAAGGGCTAAAGCTATTAAGACAAACCCTAGGCGACAAGGCCATAGGTTTTAAACAATATAAAGGCTATGAACTTTTTAAAGATAAAACCACTTTTGAGTATTATATAGATCAACAAGAAGAAATTAACAACCTTCTTAAGCCCGTGTTTTCAGCACCAGTTTTTTCGGTTTCAGATCGCGATTTTGGTTTTGAAAATTATTATTCGAAGTATAGTGAGAATCAGTTTGAAGGTCAGATAGATACTGGAAAAATGATGCAGCAATTAGTGCTATTAGCGGCGCAAAACAACATCTTACTTTTAAACAATTGCGAAGTAAGCGCATTAAACAATGCGCCAGGTGGAGTTTATATTGAAACACCATGGAATACGTTTAAAACACAACAAGTGTGCATTGCCACAAACGGATTTGCAAAAACACTTTTAAATGAAGAGGTAGAGCCAGCCAGAGCGCAAGTGTTGATTACCAAACCCATTGAAAACCTAAAAATAAAAGGGACATTTCATTTAGACGAGGGTTATTATTACTTTAGGAACATCAATAATAGAGTGCTCTTTGGCGGTGGAAGAAACTTAGATTTTTCAACCGAAAACACGACTGTTTTTGGCCAGACAGAGGTGATTCAGCAGCAGTTAGAAACATTATTAAAAGAAGTACTATTACCAAATACCCCGTTTCAAATTGAACAGAGATGGAGTGGGATCATGGGAGTTGGCCCTCAAAAGAAACCCTTGGTTAAAGAAATTGCTCCAAACATATATTGTGGTGTACGACTCGGAGGAATGGGTGTTGCTATTGGAAGCCTCATTGGAAAAGAACTTGCAGAACTAACTAAAAACTAAAAATCCAATATTCTTTTATGCATAAATTTTTTGTAGTCCTTGTAGTTTTGTTTAGCTCCCTTTTTGTTCAGGCACAAGAGTGGAAACAAGATTCTGCACACACCAAGGTTACGTTTAAAATTAAAAACATGGGGATTGCTGTTGATGGCCATTTTAACACCATTAGCATTAACACCAATTTTAATATCAATGCCTTAGAGCATAGTTATTTAAATGCAACCCTTCAGGTAGCTTCTCTAGAAACTGGCATGGAGTCTAGAGACCGTCATCTCTTTAAGGCCGACTTTTTTAATGTAGACGCATTTAAAACAATACAATTAGTTGGCACTAAAATCACAAAAACAGAATCAGGAACCTACGAACTTGAGGGGATGTTGACAATGAAAAATACCACCAAAAAAGTATACTTACCTTTAGTAATTTCGCAAACAGAAACTACTTTAGACATTCGCTCTTCTTTTGAGCTTAATAGAAGAGATTATGCTATTGGTGGTGGAGCATTCATCTTGTCTAAAAAGGTAAAAGTTGAGGTGCTATTTAAGGCCACAAAAAACTAAGTAGCTGCAATGAACCACCTTAAAACCACGCTCCTTGCGATCTGTCTTAAAAAAGTAGACATTAAACTTCAAGAAACTGAAGAAGCCTTAGCATCCTTGCAACAAAGTTTAGGCTCTGAAACCAAAAGCTCTGCTGGAGATAAGCATGAAACCGGAAGAGCAATGCTTCAGTTAGAAATGGAAAAGCTTGGCAAACAGCACCAAGAAGCACAAAAGATGCAGATGTTACTTTTAAGAATACAGCCCGACAAGCAAACTGAAGTTGCACATTTAGGAAGTCTCATTGAAACAGCAACTCACAATTATTTTTTAAGTGTTTCTTTAGGGGGCTTAACTCTAGAAAATAAGGTGTATTACGCTATTTCACCACAATCACCCATAGGAAAACTACTTTTAGGAAAGCGTACAGGAGAGCATTTTACCTTTCAAGGAACCTCTCACCAGATATTAAATATTCTCTAGTCAATGGATCTCACAGAAATGAGATCTGGGTCGAAATCAAAACAGACTTCTTTACCTTCTTCTAAAGCAAAGGCATGATTTACAAAAATGAGTTGGTCGTTATAATACAAAGATAGTAACCAGTACCCGCCTTTAAAGTAAGAGCTTTCAACAACCCCTTTGTAGCTAGATTGTGCTACAATAAAGATATCGTTGGGGTACAGCAGAATGGAAGTGTTTTTGTGTGTTCCATTCAGTTTTAAAACATTTACATCGTCAAAAAGCGCAGCAACATACAGAGAGTTCGGCTGATGGTAAATGTCTTTAGGAGCCCCCAAAGCAAAGGAGGTGTAATTTTTTATCACCAATAATTGATCTGCAAAAGAGAGCGCATCATGACCATCGTGAGTAGCAACAATACAACTGATGTTGTTCTTTTTTAGGTAGCTAAATAATCGCCTACGTAAATGACTCTTTTTAAAATTATCGATCTGGCTAAAGGGTTCGTCCAACAACAAAACCTCAGGTTCTTTTGCAAGCGCTCGTGCAATAGCCACACGTTGTTGTTGACCTCCACTTAGGTTCTTTACCTTGCTATCGGCAAAAGCAGTCATATCTATAACCTCTAACAATTCTTTTGTTCTGATTGCTTTTTCTTCTGGAAAAAAGTTTGATAAGAATTTACCAATATTTTCAGCTACAGAGGTATAAGGCATTAAATCGAAGTCTTGAGCCACATACTTAAACGAAGGATATCCAGGAATAAGATGATGAGATGGTCCTAAAACAGGGGTGTTGTGCCAAGAAACGCTTCCTTCAGTGGCGTCTAAAAGCCCATAGATTAATTGTAGCAATGTAGATTTTCCAGAGCCACTTTCTCCCATTATACAAAGATGTTCTCCCTTATCTAATGAAAAAGAGATGTGGTGTACCACCTTTTTTTTGGGGGTATATTGAAATCCTAATTGAGTTACCGCGAGCATGTGGTGTTTTTTATAAAACAACACAAAAATAAGGCTTTAAAAAATATGGGCGCTCGAAGAGCGCCCAGAACTTAAAACCTAAAAACAAGGTTATTTAAAGAGTTCACTGTATTTGCCCCAATTGGCATACATCAAGTAGAGGTTAAACACTGCTATGATGGCTGCAAATAAAATACCCTCAGGGTTATATGCTAGATGAAAAGCAACAATATTAATGGAGATTGGAACTAACATTGCCAAAGCAAAAGGAACAGCTTTATCGAGCACTAGTAAAAGACCAATAATTAGGTATACGACACCTAAAATTTGAAAAATATAACCACTGCCGGCCAAGGCACCCATAAAAGCTCCCGCCTCTTCAGAAAGCTCAGGCGCTGGCATAAATTGTAAAAACTTGTTGGCTCCAAAAACCAACATCGCTAGTCCTAAGACGTAACGGACAATCGTTGAAATAGTAGAATTCATAATGCATAAAGTTTTGGTTAATATCAAGTTGATTATGAACCCCTAACGGAATTTTTGCCACTATATTTTACGCCGTTGATAACCTGTAATTTTTGTTGATAAAATTCGTCTAACTTTGCACACAAATATTTTATAATGACAGAATTATTGACAAAAGAGACCTTTTTAGAAAAGGTATTCAATTTTGAAAAAAACAAAGAATGGGTATTCGAAGGAGAAGTACCTGCAATTATTGATTTTTATGCCGATTGGTGTGGGCCATGTAAAATGATAGCCCCTATTTTAGAAGAACTTTCTGAAGAGTACAAAGGAAAAATAAACATTTTTAAAGTTGACACTGAAGCAGAACAGGAGTTATCGCAAGCTTTTGGCATTAGAAGCATTCCATCTATGTTGTTTTGTCCTATGGGAGAACAACCTCAAATGGCAAATGGAGCATTGCCAAAACAAGAACTCGAAAAGATTATCGCTCAAGTATTACATGTAGAAAAGTAATCTACTTAAAACCCAAAGTTAACCTTTGGGTTTTTTTGTAACAAATAGTATATTTTGTAGACTTATACCCTAGAACTAAACCAAACCATATATGATTGCTACCTTTTTAAGGCTACAGAGGAAACAGTTTTTTAGGTCTTCGTATTGGCAAAAGAGTATAGCATTAAATATTGTACTCGTACTTTTTGCCCTTTATTTTGTTGTCTCCTTTGCGGCATTGGGCTTTTTTGCTTTTCCAATACTTAACAAGCTATATCCAGGACAAGATCCCTTAGTGTTAGTGAATCAACTATTGCTTTTTGTTTTTTTTGGAGACCTCGTTTTTCGCTATCTAATGCAGAAGCTTCCGGTTATGAACATCAAGCCGTTACTTCACCTTCCTATTAAGAAAAGCATATTAGTACATTATGTACTTTTAAAATCAACCGTGTCATTTTTCAATATCATGACACTCTTTTTCTTTATTCCTTTTTCTTTTCAATTAGTGGCTAATAATTATGCTGCATCTGGAGTATTGGGGTGGTTGTTTACCATTGTAGGTGTTATCCTTTGCATTAACTTTATTAACTTTCTAATTAATAAAAGTCCTAAAGCCCTTACCATTATTGGATCTCTATTAGCGGTATTGATAGGCTTGTATTATTTTAAAATTTTACCCGTTGGTGAGTTTAGCGCACTTCTTTTTAATGGCTTAGTAGAAAACCCAATTTACGGGTTACTTAGTATTCCTGTAGTAGTATTCCTATATAGAATGAACGCTAAGACACTTCGAGAAAAAGTTTATCTAGACGACGCTGTAAATACAGCAATCAAAGAGGTGAATTCTGCCGACTTGTCTTGGACCGACAGACTGGGTGATCTTGCTCCTTTTTTGAAAAACGACATTCGACTTATTTGGCGAAATAAGCGTCCGAAAACAGTATTCTTAATGGCCTTTGCCTTTGTGTTTTATGGACTCATCTTTTTTACCAACGACGTTTATCAAGAGAAAATGACCTCGATGCTCATCTTTGCGGCTATTTTTGTAACAGGGGGATTTGTAATCAACTTTGGGCAATTTATTCCAGCTTGGGATAGCGCGTATTACAAAATGCTCATGAGTCAAAATATTCGCTATAAAAAATACCTAGAATCGAAATGGCTCTTGATGACGGTAACTACCGTTGTACTCTACTTTTTAAGTATTCCGTACCTGTATTTTGGGATAGACACCTTTTTAATGATTACGGCTGGAGCGATTTATAATATTGGATTTAATAGCCTATTCCTTCTGTATGCAGGGTCTTTTAACAGAAAGCATATAGACCTCAATAAAAGTGGATTTGGAAATACACAAGGCACAAGCGCTACACAGTTTATTATAGTGTTGCCTTTGCTAGGGTTTCCTATGCTACTGTTTTGGGGATGTAGCGCTTTATTTGGCTTTACAACAGGAATTGCAATGATTGCTTTAGTAGGGATATTAGCCCTAGTCTTAAAGAAGTATTGCATGAATTTTATAGTTTCAAAATACATATCAGATAAATACGCGGCCATACATGCATTTGGTCAACAAGCATAATATATAAGACATGATACACGCAACAGAATTAAGCAAAAAGTATGGTAGCACTGAAGTCTTACACATCTCAGAATTAGAAATTCCTACAGGACAAAGTTTTGGTTTAGTTGGAAATAATGGCGCTGGTAAAACCACATTTTTTAATTTATTACTCGACCTCATTCGACCTACAACAGGTGCTATTGTAAACCACGATGTAGTGGTAAATAAAAGTGAAGACTGGAAACCTTTTACGGGTTCGTTTATAGATGAAACCTTTTTAATTGGGTATTTAACACCAGAAGAGTATTTCGATTTTATTGGTAGTATTCGAGGTATGAATACGGCAGATATCAAAGATTACCTAACCCAATTCGAAGAGTTTTTTAGTGATGAAATTTTAAACAAAAAGAAATACTTACGCGATTTAAGTAAAGGAAACCAAAAGAAAGTGGGTATTGCTGCTGCACTTATGGGAAACCCCAAAGTAGTCGTTTTAGACGAGCCTTTTGCAAACCTAGACCCTACAACTCAAATACGATTAAAAAAGATTGTTAAGCAACTTACCGAAGACAGAGAAGTTACCGTATTAGTTTCGAGTCACGACCTAAGTCACGTTACAGAAGTTTGCGAACGTATTGTGGTTTTAGAAAAGGGAGGCGTGGTTAAAGACATCAACACTTCGAAAGAAACCCTAAAAGATCTTGAGCGATATTTTTCAGAGAAGTAATCAGTTTGTTTTTTATTCCTATTTTTATACGCGTTAGACAATAATCTTCCTTGAAAGTTGTTGTACATTACAGCGGTAAAATTCATGAAACAAACCTTAAAAACAGCGCTTTATCTCCTTTCTTTTGGCGTCCTCATTTCGTGTGGCACCAAGAAAAACACTTTTTTGTCTAGAAACTATCAAGCGCTTACGACTAAATACAACGTGCTTTTTAATGGAAAACAAGCTTTTGAAAGTGGAGTTACCGCATTAAACAACGATTATAAAGACGATTACTGGAAGCGCCTTCCTATTGAACCCATTGTTTTTGACGATCGTAAAATTGCCGCACCAAAATTTGACAACTCTCTAGGAGCTCCTGGGTTTGTTGACACAGAAGTAAAAAAATCTGATTTTGATATTGCTGAAGAAAAAGCAGTTAAAGCGATTCAAGTCCATTCCATGAATTTTAAAGGACGAGAACGAAATAGACAAATAGACGACGCTTACCTATTGCTTGGAAAGTCTCGATACTACACGCAACGGTTTATTCCAGCCATAGAAGCATTTAATTATGTTATTGAAAACTACCCTTACGCGAATTTAATCAACGAAACAAAGATTTGGAGAGCCAAGGCAAACATTAGAAATGACTATGAAGAACTGGCTATTGAATCTCTAGATATTTTACTATCAAAAACCGATTTACCAAAACTTCATAGAGAACAAGCGCACACCGCCCTAGCAATTGCATATACGCAGCTAGACAGTACCCATAGAGTTATTGAGCACTTAACAAAAGCAATACGTATAAAGGAAGACCCTGCACAAACCGCCAGAAACATGTTTGTACTTGGGCAAATTTACAGCGAACAAGGAAAAATCGACTCTGCAAGAATGGTCTTTAAGAACCTAACAAAGCTTAAAAAAGCCCCATATCGATTTAAGATTTATGCCGATATTGAAATCGTAAATAATACTCCAAAAGACACCGCCTCTGAAAGCTTAATTGCACGTTTTCAAGACCTGATTAAAAACCGAGATAACCGTCCCTATTTAGACGTCCTATATTATCAAATGGGGGTTTTAGAAGAAAATAGAGATAGCGTTTCAGATGCAATTGCCTTTTATCAAAAATCATTAAGAGCCTCAAAAGAAAACATAAAGCAAAAAACGGCCACCTTCGAAAAACTGGGAAGCCTTTATTTTAAAGAGGCAAAATACCAAATGGCCAACACCTATTTCGATAGTGTATTGCAGACCGCTAAAAAACCATTTGATTTAAAGATCCTAAGCGTACAACGCAAATCTAAACGTTTAGCAGACCTTATTAAATACGAAAATAGACTCGCAGTAAACGATAGTATTTTAAGAATAGCAGTATTATCTAAAGAAGATCAAACCGCTTTTTTTAGCACCTATGTAGCAAAACTTAAAAAAGAGGATGAGAAAAAAGCCCAGCAACAACTCAATGCCATAAACTTTGGAAGTTCATTCGGACAAAGCGTAAAACAAGGCTCTTCTAATAAAGGCAAATGGTATTTTTATAACACCCAATCGTTGTTGTTTGGCGAGCAAGAATTCGAAAAAGTCTGGGGAACAAGAAAGTTAGAAGACGGCTGGAGATGGTCTGATAAATCTACAGCTACAACAGAGCAAGAAGAAACCCTCACCAAAAACAAAACCGTTGATCGTTATGACGTTGCAGCATACGTAAAAAGCATTCCTTCCGAAAAGGCGGTTTTAGACTCTTTGGTCTATACGCGAAATGAAGCCTTGTTTCAGCTAGGGCTCATCTACAAGGAACAGTTTCCAAATCCTAAAAAAGCTGTACAAGATTTTGAACGATTACTAGACAGTGAGCCAGATAAGAAGTGGGTTTTACCAACGTATTATCACCTCTATCAGCTGTATAAGAATCACTATCCAAATCAAGAAAACAGGTATAAAACTAAATTAGTAGAGGAGTATCCAGAATCGATTTTTACAAAGTCGATACTCAATCCGAATGCAAAAGTAGAACAGGAGGCTAAAGTATCTGAAATTGAAGAAGCGTATAAAAAAGCCTACTATTTATATAAAGACAATAGCTTTGTTGAGGTGGTTCAAGAAATCGACAAATTGCTCCCAAGTATCACTAACTCAGAATTATTACCTAAATTTGAACTCTTAAAAGCTTATGCTATTGGTAAGTATCAAGATGTAGAGGCTTATAAGAAAGCATTAGAGTTTGTTGCTGTAACCTATGCGACTTCAGAAGAAGGAATCAAAGCAAAGGAGATTATGGCTAAAATTAAAGACTAAAAATAGATGTTTAGCAGTAAAGAAAAACCACAAAAAATAAACGTTATGGAACGAAATCTTATCGCTAAGAACACCACCTTTGTTGGTGATATTACCTCAGAAGGAGATTTTAGAATAGATGGTATTTTAGAAGGAACACTTAAAACAAACGGCCGAGTTATTATTGGCTCTGAAGGAGTTATTAAAGGAACTATTGAATCTAAAAACGCAGATATTGAAGGAAAGTTTTCTGGAAAATTAGCCGTTCATGATGTATTAACCATTAAAGCGACTGCTCAGATCTCTGGAGACGTACTCATTGGAAAACTTTCTGTTGAGCCCGGTGCCATTTTTAATGCTACATGTACAATGAAGGGAACCGTTAAAGGGCTGAACACACATGAAGGAACCCAATCCAAATCAGAGCAAACCGCTTAAAAATGCGGTAATCCTCACTGGAATTGCATTTCAAATGGGGGCCATTATTTATCTTTTTGTACGCTTAGGAAAATGGTTAGACACCACATACAATCCAGATGGAAAAACCTATATCGTAGTCTGTACTCTAGCTGGCGTTGGAATTTCACTCTATGCCGTTGTTAAACAATTGAATCGCTTTCATCAATCGTGAATACATCAACACTTACATTTACTATAAGACTCCTTTTACTTATGGGTGCTGTTTTTTGTGCGCACCTATTTCTATTGTCTCGTATGGACCTCCCTTTGTTTGATCATCTTATTTCTGAGGCCTATATTATGAACACAAGTTTGGCAATAGCCACCTATACCCTCTTATATCAACTTAGAAACAAAATGAAAACCCAGCTTGGGTTCTTATTTGTTCTGGCGAGTTTTGTAAAATTTGCCCTGTTCTTTCTCTTCTTTAATGGCCCTTATAAAGCAGACGGAGAAGTATCGGTACTAGAATTTACATCGTTTTTTGTCCCGTATTTTTTGTGTCTAATTTTAGAACTTATTGCCATTACAAAATGGTTGAATAAATTAGATGAAAACACAGACCAATAGACAAGAGAAATAGCCATTAAAATAAAATTTAAAATTGTTTTTGGTTTTAAGATAAAAACTTACCTTTGCAGCGATTTTTAAGCCACTATTATTGAAGTGATATGCATAGAAAAATAACGCTAAAGATTTTAACCTTACTATTACTTTTTACTTCTTTTAGCTCTTTTGCTATTACAGAGGGTACCGAAACCGGGGGTAAAATAGTACAAAAAGCACAAACCAAAGAGGAGCGCAAGAAAGAGGTTAGTGAATATGTGAAGCATCACAACTTAGACACACACGATTTTTCTTTGTACTCGTATTCAGACGAAGCAGGAAAAACACATCATGTTGGTTTTCCGTTGCCAGTGATTTTATGGTCTGACGGATTACACGTGTTTTTATCGAGTAAATTTCACCATGGAGAAGAAGTGGTAGCATCTAAAGGAAAGTACTTCGCCTTAGATACACACAGTTACAAAATATACGAAACAGATGCATCGGGAACAATCAATTACGATGCAGATCATCATGCAACGAATGCAAAACCAATAGATTTTTCAATTACGAAAAGTGTTTTCATTATTATGGTGACAGGGCTATTGATTTTCTTCTTGTTTAGAGGATTAGCAAAAAGCTACGCATCTAACGGGTCTATAGCTAAAGGAGCAGGACGCTTTTTTGAGCCTATCGTGATTTATATTAGAGACGATATCGCTATCCCAAATATTGGTGAAAAGAAATATGCGCGTTATATGCCATTCTTATTAACCGTGTTTTTCTTTGTATGGTTTTTAAACCTTTTTGGATTAACGCCATTAGGAATTAATGTAACAGGAAACATTGCAGTAACATTAAGCTTAGCATTGTTTACGTTTATATTAACAAACTTTACAGGAACAAAAGATTATTGGTTACACATTTTTGATCCATTAGGAAGTAGTATGCCTTGGATTGCAAAAATACCCTTATATATTATTCTTATCCCAATCGAAGTATTAGGGATTATTATTAAGCCGTTCTCATTACTTATCCGTTTGTATGCAAACATTCAAGCAGGACATATTGTATTGGGAAGCTTAATAGGTTTAATTTATATTTTCCAAAGCTGGATTGGTGGCCCGCTATCATTTGGCTTGTCATTTGCAATTTCATTAATTGAATTGTTAGTGGCCTTATTACAAGCATATATTTTTACGATGCTTTCCGCTTTGTATTTTGGTTTTGCTGCAGAAGAGCACGACCATGCAGAAGCGCATTAATGATGAATGTTTAATTTTAAATAAATATATTATGACAATTCCAACTATTGTAGGAGCAGGATTAGCAGTTATCGGTGTAGGTATCGGTATTGGACAGATTGGTGGTAAAGCTATGGAAGCAATCGCTCGTCAGCCTGAGGCTTACGGAAAAATTCAAACAGCAATGCTTATTGCAGCAGCGCTTATTGAAGGTATTGGTTTTGCTGCGATTTTCGCTGCTTAATTAACATCAAAAAAACAGACTATGCTAACGGTTGGTTAGCATGGTGTGTTTTCATATTATTTGTTTATAATACACAATTTTAAAAATGGAAAAATTAATTAACGAATTTTCATTAGGCCTTTTCTTCTGGCAAACGGTATTGTTTTTTGCACTGCTTTTATTATTGAGAAAGTATGCATGGAAACCTATTTTAAACGCCATCAACGATAGAGAAGAAGGGATTAAAAATGCTTTAGCTTCTGCAGAAGACGCGAAGAAAGAAATGCAAAACTTGCAAGCAGACAATGAACAATTGTTAAAAGAAGCAAGAGCAGAAAGAGATCAGTTAATGAAAGAAGCTCGTGAAATCAAAGACAAAATGATTTCAGAAGCAAAAGACGAAGCAAAAGAAGTAGGTGCTAAACTTATTCAGAATGCTCAAGCGTCTATCGAGCAAGAAAAACAAGCCGCTATTGCTGAGTTAAAAAAGCAAGTTGCAGATCTTTCTATAGGAATAGCAGAATCTGTTTTAAAGAAAGAATTGTCAGCTAAAGGCGAACAATTAAAGTATGTGGAAAGTATGCTAAACGAAGTTACTTTAAAATAAGTACTCCATGAAAGATGTAAAATCTGCCTTACGATATGCTAAAGCAATCCTTAATCTCGCAAGAGAATTAAAAAAGGAAACCGAGCTTAACAACAGTATGTTGTTAGTAGCACAAACCATAGCAGAAAGCAAAGAATTAGATACCGTACTTCACAGTCCGGTCATTAAAATTGCAGATAAAAACAATGCTTTAAAAGCAATATTTGAAGGCAAAGTAGATGAAATCGTTTTAGGTTTGTTCGATCTTTTAGCAGAGAACAAGCGTATGCAGATGCTAGAAACGATTGCCCTTCAATACACCATTATATTTGAGCATTATAAGAGTCAACAAACAGCTATTGTAACAACAGCAGTTCCGTTAGACGCTACTTTAGAAGCGAAGATTTTAGAAAAAGTAGCCGCATTAACCGGTGAAAAAACAAGTATAGAAAACCGAGTAAATCCTGCTATTTTAGGAGGGTTTATCATTCGAGTAGGAGATATCCAATACGATGCGAGCATCTCCAATAGTTTTAATGAATTGAGAAAAGAATTTGACAATAGTCATTATATTCCAAAAATTTAATTTCACATCAAATTAGAAAAGATGGCAACAATTAAACCCGCTGAAGTATCAGCAATTTTAAAGCAGCAATTAACAAACTTCGAAGCGAAAGCATCGTTAAACGAAGTAGGAACCGTTTTACAAGTAGGAGATGGTATTGCACGTGTATATGGTTTGTCTAATGTACAATACGGAGAATTAGTTTCTTTTGACAATGGTATAGAAGGAATCGTATTAAACTTAGAGGAAGATAACGTTGGGGTAGTACTTTTAGGAGAATCTACCGCAGTAAGAGAAGGAGCAACTGTAAAACGTACTGAGCGAATTGCATCGTTACAAGTAGGTGAAGGAATTGTTGGTAGAGTTGTGGATACCTTAGGAACTCCAATCGATGGTAAGGGTCCTATTGAAGGTGAAACATTTGAGATGCCTTTAGAGCGTAAAGCACCAGGGGTAATCTTTAGAGAGCCTGTAACAGAGCCATTACAAACAGGAATCAAGTCTATCGACGCAATGATTCCAATCGGAAGAGGACAACGTGAGTTAATCATTGGAGACCGTCAAACCGGTAAATCAACAGTAGCGCTTGATACGATCTTAAATCAGAAAGAATTTTACGATGCAGGTCAGCCAGTATATTGTATCTATGTAGCAATCGGACAGAAAGCTTCAACAGTAGCGGCGATTGCAAATATGTTAGAAGAAAAAGGAGCGTTAGACTACACCATTATTGTAGCAGCAAATGCATCAGACCCTGCAGCAATGCAAGTATATGCACCGTTTGCTGGAGCAGCAATTGGAGAGTATTTTAGAGATACAGGTAGACCAGCGTTAATTATCTATGATGATTTATCTAAACAAGCAGTTGCATATCGTGAGATCTCTTTATTATTAAGAAGACCTCCAGGACGTGAGGCATACCCAGGAGATGTATTTTACTTACACTCAAGATTATTAGAGCGTGCAGCTAAAGTGATCAACGATGATACCATCGCTGCTCAAATGAATGATGTACCAGAATCTTTAGTAGGTAAAATTAAAGGAGGAGGATCTTTAACCGCCTTACCAATTATTGAAACACAAGCAGGAGACGTATCTGCATATATTCCAACAAACGTAATTTCGATTACCGATGGACAAATCTTCTTAGATGGAGATTTATTTAACTCAGGAGTTCGTCCAGCAATTAACGTAGGTATTTCGGTATCTCGTGTAGGAGGGTCTGCGCAGATTAAATCAATGAAAAAAGTATCAGGGACTTTAAAGTTAGACCAAGCTCAATATCGTGAATTAGAAGCATTTGCTAAGTTTGGTTCAGATTTAGATGCCGCTACATTAAGCGTAATTGAAAAAGGAAAGCGTAACGTTGAAATCTTAAAGCAAGCACAAAATGATCCATTTACAGTAGAAGATCAAGTAGCGATCATCTATGCAGGGTCTAAAAACTTACTTAAAAACGTTCCTGTAAACAAAGTAAAAGATTTCGAAAGAAGTTATATAGACTTCCTTAACGGAAAGCATAGAGATGTTTTAGACACGTTAAAGGCAGGAAAATTAACAGATGAAGTAATTGCTACATTAGAATCGGCAGCGAAAGAAGTTTCTAGCCACTACTAAACCAACGTAGTACGACAAAAGTTAACCTATGGCAAACTTAAAAGAAATACGTAACAGAATTAGCTCTATTGGTTCTACCATGCAGATTACCAGCGCCATGAAAATGGTTTCTGCTGCAAAGCTTAAAAAGGCACAAGACGCCATTACCGCAATGCGTCCGTACTCCTCTAAGCTTACAGAGTTGTTGCAAAACCTTAGTGCTACTTTAGATAGCGATGCAGGAGGAGCTTATGCCAACCAAAGACCAATTAAAAAAGTACTTTTAGTTGTTGTTACTTCCAACAGAGGTTTGTGTGGTGGGTTTAACTCATCAATTGTTAAAGAAACCATACAGCATGCAAAAAGCAACTACGAAGGAGCCACGGTAGAATTGGTAACCATTGGTAAAAAAGGAAATGATATTCTTTCAAAAGAATTCAATGTTGTTGAAAATAACAATCAAATTTTTGACGACCTTACTTTTGACAATACCGTAGCTATTGCAGAGCATTTAATGCAAGTATTTGTTGATGGAAGTTATGATAAAATCGAATTGATTTACAACCAGTTTAAAAACGCAGCCACTCAGATTGCTACAGTTGAACAATTCCTTCCTATTCAAGCAGCAAAAGAAGCAACAAACACCAATCAAGAGTATATCTTTGAACCTTCAAAAGAAAAGATTGTGTTAGAATTGATTCCAAAATCATTAAAAACACAATTATACAAAGCGATTAGAGATAGTTTTGCAGCAGAACACGGAGCAAGAATGACAGCAATGCACAAAGCGACGGATAATGCGAAAGAATTACGCGACGACCTACTGTTAACCTATAACAAAGCAAGACAAGCAGCAATTACTAACGAAATCTTAGAGATTGTTGGTGGAGCTGAAGCCTTAAACGGATAACATTCATTTCAAGCATATAATAAAAAGAGCAGGTCTATTAGACCTGCTCTTTTTTTGTACTTTGGTACGACTATTGACACACCATAAAAAAAACACTTATGAAACAGCTATTTTTTGTACTCGTATTGGCTTTTTGCATACAATGCAAGTCTACTCAGTTCGATTCAAACCCACCCTTTACCCTTACACAAGGAACATATACCGCATGGGTTGGTGGTCAGCCAGGAGTTAGAGGAACGCATGTAATGGTGCCTTTTACTGCGCCATCAGAAGTTACTTTTCTAAGGCTTTATTTCGGAAACGATTCAACCCCGATTAACGTAAAAGGAAATGCCGATCAAACAGCAATACATGCCTACTTTACCGATTCAAAAGAAGTAGATAAAGTATTTTCCTTAGACCCTAAGAAAGAACACCGAAATAGCTTACCGAAGGGAGATAAGCCCAAGTTTTTGTTAGCAGCAAATGAAGCGGTTATTAGTTATCAAGAAGGAGATGAAATAAAGTATGTAAAAGTAGTCCTCACTAAAAACCCGGCTCCGAAATTTCAATAAGAATGTACAACCATACTATGGAAAAAGACCGAATCGTATGATTCGGTCTTTTTTTTTGGCATGCAATTTGTCTTAAGGTATAGAGCACCTTAAAACCAAAGCATATGAAATCAGTACAATTACTTTTTATTTCTCTTTTTACCGTACTTACATTTTCATCATGTACCGTTATTACAGATGATTTTGTAGATGACGGATATTCTTTAGAACTAATGATGTCTGCCTACGATGTTTGGTATGTAGACTATCATAGGACCACCGGAACTGGAGATATTCCATTTGTGTCACGAGCGTTTACCTTATCGTTTTTTAACGGAAACCTGTATGCCAATAATAATATTACAGATATTGGAAGAACAGGAAACGGTCTGGGAATACATGTGGGAAGCTACAATACTTTTGGAGGTTTTCTAGAAATGAACCATGTACTAGACGGGAGGTACAGCTTTAATGTAGTACAGCTGTCTTTAAATGAAATCCGTATATACGATAGCTATGAAAATGTGAGCTATTACCTTGTAGGGTATCAACGCACCACATTCGATTATGACCGTTTATTCTACGATAATATCGAATACTTTTTGCAAGAATATGAAGCTTGGGAAAATACTGCAACTACTGGAGGTACTGCAAATCCGTTTGATTTAGAAAACTACCTACAGTTTACCCCAGAAAATAACACCACCTTCTATGCATCACATGACCCTGTAGGGACTAACCTCAACAACATCTTATGGGATTTTTCAGGAAGCTATGAAGTGTTTGATGTACAAGGATATGATGATCTTAAAGTTTTAACACTTTATTATGACGGTGGAGATACCGAAGAGTTTGAGTTAAGCGTTGTTAATGATAGCGCGGTTTGGCTGTATCATTACGATTCACAAACGACCTATCAATTTACAGGAAGAGGATTTATACAGTATTTAAAAGGAACAAATCAAACAACTACTGTAAGGAATTCAGGGCGAAAACGAACCAAGATAGTGCGCAAAACAATAGAAAGAAGACATTTAAAATAAAGTTTGGTTAGTTGATTTTTGATTGGTTGTCGCTAGGCAACCAATTGAAAGAAGACCGCTCTCCTAGAGGGCGGTTTTTTCTTTTTAGGAGCTCCTTTTCTTCAGAGAATGCCCTATCTTTATCAAAAACAACTTTATGACTAAAACAGCATTGATTACCGGAGCTACCTCTGGAATTGGTAAAGCCACTGCACAAGTGTTAGCGAAACATCATTTTAGGGTAATTCTTTGTGGAAGAAGAGCAGATCGTTTGGCTGAAGTAGCACATGAACTCGCTACAATAACTGCGGTGCATACCCTACAATTTGATGTTCGAGATAAAGAGGCCATACAAGAACAATTTAACAGCCTTCCTGAAGAATTTAAACAGATAGATGTGTTAATTAATAATGCAGGAAATGCACATGGTTTAGACCCTATTCAAACTGGGAGCATAGACGATTGGGACGCCATGTTAGATATCAACGTAAAAGGACTGCTGTATGTTTCTAAAGCAGTTATTCCTCAAATGGTTAAAAGAAATAATGGTTTTATTGTCAATATAGGATCAACAGCAGGAAAAGAAGTATACCCTAATGGAAACGTGTATTGTGCTTCAAAGTTTGCCGTAAATGCACTCAATAAAGGCATGCGAATAGATTTAAACAAACACAATATTAGAGTAAGCGCCATACATCCAGGATTAGTAGAAACCGAGTTTTCAGAAGTGCGATTTAAAGGCGACACCGATAGAGCAAAAACAGTGTATCAAGGGTATCAACCTTTAAAACCAGAGGATATTGCTGATATCATTCACTTTGTGATTACACGACCTTACCATGTTAATATCGAAGACCTTGTGGTGTTTCCAACGGCACAAGCCGCCGCAACCATTATTCATAAAAGCTAATGCAACACTATTCTAGAATTATTGCAGGATGCATGTCTTGGGGCGCCTGGGGAAAACAACTTTCGACCTCACAAATGGAGGCTCAAATTCACGAAACGCTCGAAGCAGGAATCACCACGTTTGATCATGCAGATATTTATGGCGATTATACTACGGAGGCAGACTTCGGAAAAGCATTTTCAAAAAGTGGTCTTCAACGAGAATCGGTTCAGTTGATTTCTAAATGCGGCATTCAATATGTAGGCAACACTAGACCCAATGCAATAAAGCATTATAACTATTCAAAAGAGTATATCGTTTGGAGTGTAGAAAAATCCTTGCAAGACCTTCAGACCGATTACCTCGATTTACTTTTGCTGCATAGACCAAGTCCATTAATGCATCCTCAAGAAATTGTAGCCGCAGTTTCTCAGTTAAAAGAAGAAGGCAAAGTCTTAGATTTTGGAGTGTCTAACTTTACCCCTGCACAGGTTGAACTTATTCATAAGACCACCCCAGTAGAGGTAAACCAAATAGCGTTTTCTTTAACAAAGCATGAGGCCATGTATAATGGTAGCTTAGACCAGATGATACAACACAATATTCTCCCCATGGCTTGGAGTCCATTAGGAAGTGTTTTTAAAGAAGATACTCTACAAACGGCGCGCATCGTTTCTGTATTAAAGCAACTTTCAGCGAAATACAATGCTACAGAAGATCAACTCCTCTTGGCTTGGATACTACAACATCCTTCTAAGGTGCATCCTGTAATTGGAACAACAAACCCTAAGCGGGTGGCAAATGCAGTTGGTGCAGTAGCGCTTAAATTAGAGCTAGAAGATTGGTTTGTCTTACTCGAAGCCAGTCAAGGCCATAAAGTGCCTTAAAAACGATTATAATCAACAAAAAATGATAAACAAACGGCTTTTGATTAAAAACTTACTCAGTCATAATGACGAGAATAGTTTTTATGATAAAAAGCAACGGCTTTCCTTACATTCAAAAGAAGGAAAAGCAAAGTTTTTAAAACATATTTGCGCCCTTTCTAATTCTAACCCAAACAACAACTCGTATATCGTTGTTGGCATAGAGGATGTGGAAAACAAAATTGTTGGTGTCGACTTTTTTGATGACAGCAAGATTCAAAATTTGGTGAACGCCTATCTAGAAAACCCACCCAAAATTCAATATGAAAATGTTCCTTTCCCCAGGCTGCCTAGGCATAAGGTAGTGGGTTTAGTTACTATTAAACCCAACAATAGCATTACCTCGCTAGTTAAAAACGCGTGGAAATATCGAAGAGGAACCGTGTATTATCGGAGAGGAAGTAATTCTATGCCCGCCGGTAAAAACTTTGAACTAAGAGATACCAATAGTACCCTAGTAACGGCCATAGAAAAAATGGCGAGTAATAATATTGAACTCACCTTAGATGGTGTTTTCGACTTCTTTAAAAATCACTCAGGATTTCATCCTAAGTACAAAGTTTTTAATGAACAGTTTGTCTTGTGTTGGGCAGGAGAGCAAAAAGTAATTGATGGTGTTCCTTTTTTAACAAGGGTAGATATAGAGTTAATCAATGAGCAAGTCCGGTTGTTTTTTTCTGCTTTAGACGAAGTTCAGATTCAGTATAATAAGCATTCATTTATCATTACAGAGTTTATTGTTTTAGGGCTTCAGAAGCAAGAAAAGCATTATCCATTAGAAAAAACAGTGATTCATTTTAAAGAAAATGGCACACACGATATTGCTACAGAGTTTTTGTTTGAACCTCCACAATACGATCCAGCGATTTTAGAACACATCTATTCGAGTAGCACAAGCATTGTTCATAAAATTGCTAAAGGAATACCACTTTCAGTTACCGAACACGAAGATGTACTTCGCTTACCCACCAATTTTTTGATCTGTTCTTTTAATGGTTTTGAAAACGCAAAAGAAGAACTGTTATTGGCTAAAGAATATATTAAAAGCCTCTCCGACAAAACAACATATATTAAATATAAAGAAGCAATGCGGGTGATGAGAAAAGTGAAATACGAGCTATTGTGATTATGTAGTAAACACCCCATTCAAGAACTCCCCTTTTCCCTTAATGATAATTCTACAGGCAGGCATTTTTTTAGAAACGTTAATTAAGACGTCCATATCTTTAGGGGTATCTGCATCTATAAAGAGTTCCTCAAGATTTGGAAGGTTTAAAGCTTCTACAGCTGCACCAGAGAGTGCTGTTTCATGAACCTGCAAAGACTTTAAAGAGGTCATAGTATTAAAATACGCTACACTTTTTGGACCAATACGCGTTTCTTTTAATCGTAAATACTCTAGGTTAGGAAGCGTACTGAGATGTGCTATTCCTTGATCGCTTATGGAGGTAAAGGTTAAGTTGATATTCGTAACTGTAGGGCATTGCGCAATATAGCGTAGCCCGATATCATTAATATTGGTACCGTTTAATGAAATTGACTCAAGTTCTGAGAAATCCATTAGTTTCTTGAGCTCTTTCATGTCGTCTATAACCTTATAGAGCTCTTCAAAAGAAAAATGACGACGTTTGGTTTTAAACGTTTCTCCACAAATAACAACAGCTCCTTTTTTAGTCATGCTTTAAACAATAAGTCAACCAAAATAAGCATTCTTCATGAAACAAAAAACCACTCATCTGAGTGGTTTTTATTAGAGCTCTAATTATAAGTCAAATTTAATGCCTTGTGCCAAGGGGAGGTCTGTAGTATAGTTAATCGTATTGGTTTGTCTACGCATATATACTTTCCATGCATCAGAACCAGACTCACGTCCACCACCAGTTTCTTTTTCACCACCAAAAGCACCTCCAATTTCTGCTCCTGAAGTACCAATGTTTACGTTGGCAATTCCGCAATCTGAACCAGCAACCGATAAGAAGCGTTCTGCTTCACGTAAGTTGTTGGTCATTATTGCAGAAGATAATCCTTGAGCAACACCATTTTGTAGCGCGATTGCATTTTCAACATCGCCGGTATATTTTAATAAATACAATACTGGGGCAAAGGTTTCATGTTGAACAATTTCAAAGCTATTGTCTGCCTCTGCAATTGCAGGTCTAACATAACAACCACTTTCATAGCCTTCACCACTCAATACACCCCCTTCAACTAAAAGCGTTCCTCCTTCTTCAACAACTTTAGTTAGGGCATGTTGATAATTTTGAACCGCATCGGCATCAATTAAGGGCCCTACATGGTTATTTTCGTCTAATGGATTTCCTATACGAAGTTGTTTATATGCTTTTACTAAAGCGTCTTTAACCTGTTCGTACATAGTTTCATGTATAATGAGTCTTCGGGTAGAGGTACAACGTTGTCCTGCAGTTCCTACAGCGCCAAACACCGCTCCAATTACGGTCATTTTTAAGTCGGCATCGGGAGTTACAATAATGGCATTATTTCCACCTAATTCTAACAACGATTTTCCTAAACGTCCACCTACAGTTTGAGCAACAATTTTACCCATTCTAGTAGAACCTGTAGCAGAGATTAAAGGAACGCGTTTGTCTGTGGTCATAAACTCACCAACGGTATAGTCACCATTAATCAAGCAAGAAATTCCCTCTGGAAGGTTGTTTTCTTGAAGGACTTGGGCAATAATATTCTGACAAGCGATACCACACAAAGGTGTTTTTTCGCTAGGTTTCCAAACACAAACATCACCAGCCACCCATGCCAAAGCAGTATTCCATGCCCATACAGCCACTGGGAAGTTAAACGCTGAGATAATACCTACCACACCAAGGGGATGATATTGTTCATACATACGGTGTCCAGGACGTTCAGAATGCATTGTTAATCCATGAAGTTGACGAGAGAGTCCAACGGCAAAATCACAGATATCAATCATTTCTTGAACTTCTCCGAGACCTTCTTGGTAACTTTTCCCCATTTCATACGACACTAACTTTCCTAAGGGTTCTTTAAGTTCTCGTAACTTTTCCCCAAACTGACGTACGATTTCTCCTCGAAGAGGTGCAGGAGTAGTTCTCCAGGTAGTAAAAGCGGCAGTTGCCGAATCTAATACCGCTTCATAATTTTCTTTGGTAGTCGTTTGAACTTGTGCAATTGGCTTTCCATCTACTGGAGAAGAGCTGGTGATTAACGCACCATCACTAAACCAGTGATTACCTGTTGAAGTTCCTTTGTTTATAGATTGAACACCCAATTGAGCAAGTGCTTCTTTGATTCCGAAATCAGTCATAAAAATTTGTTTAGGTTGTTTTGCTTGAGGATTCAAAAGTACAAATAAAGTTTCGTAAATTTAAATCCCATTAAGAAACGATACCCATGAACAAACTACCTTTTTTACTACTACTTTCTTTAGTAGTTGCGTCGTGTACTTCAACACCAAAACAAGAAACCACAACTCCTAAAAACAATTTTGCTATTGTTATTCATGGAGGAGCAGGAACCATCTTAAAAAAGAACATGACCCCTGAAAAAGAAGCCGCATATCAAGCTAAACTCGCCGAAGCGATTACAGTAGGGCATACCATACTTAAAAACGGAGGAACAAGCCTTGAAGCCGTTGAAAAAACTATTCATGTTTTGGAAAACTCTCCCCTATTTAATGCAGGAAAAGGAGCGGTATTTACCAATGAAGGGGCCAATGAATTAGATGCCTCTATTATGGACGGAAGCAACCTTAATGCAGGTGCAATAGCTGGCGTTAAAGACATCAAAAACCCAATCTCTGCGGCTAAATTAGTCATGACAAACTCAGAACATGTAATGCTTTCTGGTTTGGGCGCCTCTCAATTTGCTAAAGAACAAGGATTAGAAATTGTAGACCCTAGTTATTTTTATACCGAAAACAGATATAAGTCTTTACAACGCGTATTAGATTTAGAAAAGAAAAAGGAAGCAGATAAAACGTCTGCGTTTTATGATGCAGATATTAAAGATTCTAAGTTTGGAACCGTGGGCTGTGTAGCCTTAGATAAAAACGGAAATATTGCTGCAGGGACTTCTACAGGAGGAATGACAAACAAGCGGTATAATCGTATTGGCGATGCGCCAATTATTGGTGCAGGAACCTACGCTAATAATGCAAGCTGTGGAGTATCTTCTACTGGATGGGGAGAGTACTTTATTAGAGCAATGGTAGCACATGATATTTCTGCTTTGATGGAATACAAAGGCATGACACTTAAAGAAGCTGCACATGAAGTGATTCAAAATAAACTAACCAAAATGGGAGGTACAGGTGGTATTGTAGCCTTAGATAAAGACGGGAACATGGTGTTTGAATTTAATACCGAAGGAATGTATCGAGCCATGATGAACGAGCAAGGCGATTTGACCGTAAAAATTTATAAGGAATAAGTTTCTTATCCTACCTTTGTTCTGAAATGCAGAACGAAATTTTCCATATCAATACAGCGCAAGACTTTACCCGTCTTGCGCTATCTGTTTTCAAGCATCAGTTTGAACACAATGCGGTATATCGTTCGTTTTGCGACTTACTTTATGTGCATCCAGCAGAGGTAACTTCGCTCGATCAAATACCATTTCTACCCATACAGTTTTTTAAATCACACGAGGTTATAACATCAAGAGAAACCCCGAAAATTACCTTTACCAGCTCAGGAACTACAGGGAGTATACCTAGTACACACAGAGTTAGCGACATTTCTTGGTACGAACAAAGTTTTCGAACGGCTTTTGAGCACTTTTATGGTGACATTTCATCATATACGGTACTCGCACTTCTCCCAAATTATTTAGAGCGAGAAGGTTCTTCGTTAATTTATATGGTAAAAGATTTTATCGAAAAGTCGAACAGCCCTAAAAGCGGATTCTACCTCGATGATCTTGACGGCTTAGCCGCTACAGTAAGCTCATTAGATGCCCAAGGGGAAAAGGTTCTTGTTATTGGGGTTAGTTTTGCCTTACTCGATCTTATAGAAAGGCATTCGTTTTCGTTGAAGCATACAATTATCATGGAAACTGGCGGGATGAAAGGAAGACGAAAAGAATTGATTAGAAACGAACTTCATGAACACCTCTGTCGAGGTTTTGGAGTTGATGTTATTCACTCAGAGTATGGCATGACGGAGTTATTGAGTCAGGCGTACTCTAAGGGAAACGGAGTCTTTGAATGTCCACCTTGGATGAAGGTTCTTGTTAGAGATACCGAAGATCCATTTCACATGTTACCCCCTTCAAAAACGGGAGGCTTAAACATTATAGATCTCGCCAATTACAACTCCTGCTCTTTTATTGCTACGCAAGATTTAGGCAAATTAAACACCAATGGAACTTTTGAAGTTCTTGGACGTTTTGACCACTCTGATATTCGCGGATGTAACTTAATGGTTTTTTAGTTGTAATAGTTCTCTAAGAATTACGACAAAGCCCTCAAACCGATCAAATGAAATTACACTATATCGCACTCTTTTTGTTCATCTCAACATCGAGCTTTGCACAAAAATCAACGTTTAATATTCAAAAAGGAGCGGTTGCAAAAGGCTATGATGTAGTTGCGTACTTTTCTAACCAAGCAATTGAGGGGCGAAAAAATATAGCCACAGTATACCAAGGAGCTACATTTCGTTTTTCTTCTGAAGAAAACAAAACACAATTTTTAGCAAACCCAACAAAATACTGTCCAGCATATGGAGGGTATTGTGCCTATGCCATGGGGAAAAATGGAGATAAAGTAACCATCAACCCAGAAACGTTTGAGATTAGAAACCAGAGGCTATACTTATTTTACAATGCATGGGGAACCAATACTTTTGCTCTTTGGCAAAAAGAAGGCCCAGAAAAGCTGAGGATATTAGCAGATGCGCAATGGAAAAAAAGTACAGCTAAAAACTAAAAAAAGCGAGCATTGCTCGCTTTTTTGTTAGACTACTTTTATCAAGTAGTAATTCTTTTTTCCGCGCTGTAATAACACATATTTATTGGCAATGAGGTCGGCTTCTGTAATCGTAAAATCTTCTTTTACCTTTTCTTTATTTACGGCAATAGCATTTTCCTTTAAAGCTCTTCTTGCTTCACCATTCGAACCTAAAAAGCCAGTTTCTGCTGCTAAGGCAGCAATCATATCGAGACCATTATCAATTAGATTCCTAGAGATTTCTGCTTGAGGGACTCCTTCAAAGACATCTAAAAAGGTTTGTTCGTCAAGAGATTTTAAGTCAGATGCTGTAGACTTTCCAAACAAGATAGCTGAAGCCGCTAAGGCATTTTCATACGCTTCTTGTCCGTGAGTCATAACAGTAACTTCCTCACCAATTTTCTTTTGAAGTACTCTCAGATGTGGGGCTTCTTGATGTTGCGCAATTAAAGTCTCAATAGTTTCTTGTTCTAAAAAGGTAAATATCTTAATATACTTTTCAGCATCTTCATCAGACGCATTTAACCAATACTGGTAGAATTTATAAGGCGATGTTCTTTCAGCATCTAGCCATACATTTCCGCCTTCGGTTTTTCCAAATTTGGTACCATCGGCTTTTGTTACTAACGGCACTGTAATAGCATAGGCTTTCCCTTGTGCTTTTCTTCTAATGAGTTCTGTACCGGTGGTGATATTTCCCCATTGGTCTGAACCTCCCATTTGAAGCACACAGTTTTTTTCTTTATATAGGTGATAAAAGTCGTATCCTTGAAATAACTGATAGGTAAACTCTGTAAAACTCATACCTTCTTTAGAGTCTGAGCCTAAGCGTTTTTTTACAGAATCTTTTGCCATCATATAGTTCACCGTAATATGTTTTCCGGTATCGCGAACAAAATCGATTAGAGAAATATCTTTCATCCAATCGTAGTTGTTTACAAGTTCTGCTGGGTTTTCTACTGAGGCATCAAATTTTAAAAAACGAGCAAGTTGTGCTTTAACCCCGGCAATATTTTTTTCGAGCGTAGCTTCATCTAACAGGTTTCGCTCTGCCGATTTTCCTGAAGGATCACCCACCATACCTGTGGCGCCACCTACTAAGGCAATAGGTCTGTGACCCGCGCGCTGAAAATGCATCAGAATTAATATTTGAACAAGGCTCCCAATATGCAAAGAATCGGCAGTAGGATCGAAGCCAATATATCCTGTTGTTTGATGTTTTAATAGATGCTCTTCTGTCTCCGGCATGATATCGTGCAAGAGTCCTCTCCAACGTAATTCTTCTACAAAATTTGTCATTTTTCAGCTAAAATTTAAAAGGCAAAGATAAATTTATCTCTACAAATAAACTAAATTCGTTGTATGATTTTAGTTACCGGTGGCACTGGGCTCGTAGGAGCACATCTATTATATCAGTTATGCCTTTCTAAGGTTGCTATTCGTGCTATTTATAGGTCGGAAGAACGTATCGCCGCAACTAAACGCGTGTTTTCGTATTACACCAATGATCCTGCACCACTTTTTAATACCATTGAATGGGTACAAGCCGATATTACCGATGTGCCTTCCATGATTCCTGCTTTTAAAGATATTAGCATTGTTTACCATTGTGCAGCTTTTATCTCTTTTGATCCGAAAGCGTATATTACCATGCGAAAAGTGAATATTCACGGTACTGCAATTATGGTGAATCTTGCCATAGATCAAAAAGTTTCAAAGTTCTGTTATGTAAGCTCAATAGCCGCTGTTGAAGATGGTCTTCCGGGCGAGATTGTTACAGAAGATAATGAATGGAGTGGGAACGCAAACCACAGCGGATATGCAATTACTAAATACGGTGCTGAAATGGAAGTATGGAGAGCTAGTCAAGAAGGTGTAGACATGGTGATTGTTAACCCTGGAGTTATTTTGGGAGGTGGTTTTTGGAATGAAGGTTCTGGAAAATTATTTCAACAAGTACATCAAGGTTTTCCTTTTTTTACAAAAGGAGTTACAGGCTTTGTAGGAGTTAACGATGTGGTAAAAGCAATGATTGCACTTACCGAAAGCCCTGTAAAAAATGAACGCTTTATTCTAGTTGCAGAAAACTGGTCTTTTCAAGATCTGTTTTTTACGATTGCAGATGCTTTTCAAAAGAAACGCCCTCATCTGTATATTAGACCTTGGATTACGGCTATTTTTTGGAGAGTAGATTGGCTACTAACAAAGCTTACAGGAAAAAAGGCTGCATTATCTAAAAACAGCGCAAGGTCTGCACATGAAAAAACAGCATATTCCTCAGCAAAAATTAAAGCAAGTTTAGGCTTTGAATTTGAACCCGTAGCAAGAGTGATTCAACAAACGGTTGATCAATTTACTGCTTAGCCTCTTCTCGCTCTTTTTGTTTTTTAAGCATCACTGTATTTAAGGAGTCTCTTACGATCGAATCGCGTTGTTTTTTTAACGCAGTATAAAACCTTTTATCTCTTTGGAGTAAGGTGTCTACTTGATCAAAAATTTCTTTAAAAGCCTCGTTTTTAGTTAGGTAATACATGCTGGTTCTGGTCAATCGAACACTGTCTATACCATATTTATCATACACTAAAGGCATGTAGTTGATGCCTTTTTGTAAGTTGATGTTTTGCGTGTTTTTAGCAGCATCTGCTTTTAACATGTCAGTAATAAGAAGCGCTAGCGTGTCTTTTGGAATAAGGTCTTTTGGCGCCTTGTAAATCGTGTTACTTGTACACGACACAAAAATAATTAAAACAACAAGTAGCGCTTTTATTTTCATGATCTAGTAAAAGTTATACGTTTTCCTTTCGCTGTTTCGTTGAAGGCACCTTCATTATACATGAGGGTTCCGTTGATAAAGGTTTGCGTTACTGTTGATGAAAATGTAGTGCCCTCAAAAGGAGACCATCCACACTTGTACAACACATTTTCTTTAGTTACCGTTTGTGCTTTATTTGGGTCTACCAAAACAAGATCGGCATAATAGCCCTCTCTTAGATAACCTCTCTTTTCAATTTGAAAGAGTATCGCAGGGTTATGACATGCTTTTTCTACTAGTTTTTCAATCGGGATAACCTGCTCTTTTACCTTTTCTAACAAGGCCAATAATGCATGCTGTACTAACGGACCTCCACTAGGAGCACTAGTGTAAGGTTGCGCCTTTTCTTCTAAGGTATGAGGAGCATGATCTGTGGCAAGAACATCAATACGATCATCGAGTAAAGCCTCCCAAAGGCCAGCTCTATCTTGCGCTGTTTTTACAGCAGGATTCCATTTAATATGTGACCCTTTGGTTAGGTAGTCTTCCTCTGAAAACCACAAGTGATGTACACAAACCTCTGATGTAATTTGTTTTTCTGCTAGTGGAATGTCATTTCTAAACAAATGGGTTTCTTTAGCTGTAGACAAATGAAAGACGTGTAAACGTGCCCCGGTTTTTTTTGCTAAAGCAATGGCTTTTGAAGAGGAAATATAACAGGCTTCTTCACTTCTAATAATGGGGTGAAGTTCCATTGGAATATCATCACCATAAATATTTTGATAATGTGCAAGGTTTTTTCTTACCGTAGCTTCATCTTCACAATGTACGGAAATCACCATTTTAGTTGATGAAAATATTTTTTCTAAGATGGTCTCATCATCTACGAGCATATTCCCTGTTGAAGAGCCTAAAAACAACTTAATTCCAGCAACTTTAGTAGGGTCTGTTTTTAACAATTCTTCTAAGTTATCATTGGTTCCTCCAAACATAAAAGAATAGTTTGCGTATGAGGTTTTAGCGGCAACACTAAATTTTTCTTCTAACAGCTCTTGTGTTGTTGCTTGCGGAACCGTATTTGGCATTTCTATAAAGGTAGTAATACCTCCCGCAACAGCAGCCTTGCTTTCGGTAGCAATGTTTGCTTTGTGGGTGAGTCCGGGTTCTCTAAAATGAACCTGATCATCAATTAATCCAGGGATTAAATACTTGCCTTCAGCTTCGATAACCTCAGTGTTTTCTGGATAATCAGTAATATGTTCAGCTATTTTTTGGATGTATGCACCAGAAACTAATACATCACTCTTACGTTGTTTTCCCTCATTAACAAGGGTGGCGTTTTTAATTAAATAATTCATCGTAATCCTTTTAATCTCATTTTTATCACTCCGAATAAAGCTTCATAGACAATAGACCCGCTCATTTTAGATTCTCCTTTGGTTCTGTCTGTAAAGATTACCGAAACTTCTTTTATGGTAAACTTGTGTTTCCAAGCTTTAAACTTCATTTCTATTTGAAACGCATAGCCAATAAACTTTATGTTATCTAAGTCAATAGTTTCGAGTACTTTTCGAGTATAACAAACAAAGCCTGCTGTAGTATCATGAACAGGGATTCCTGTAATAACTCGAACATATTGAGAGGCAAAAAACGACAGCAATACACGCCTCATTGGCCAGTTAACTACATTTACTCCTTGCGAATACCGAGAACCAACAGAAAGGTCTGCGCCTTCGGAATGACACGCTTTGTATAACCTTGGCAGGTCTTTAGGGTTGTGAGAAAAGTCGGCATCCATTTCAAAAATATAGTCATACCCTTTGGCGATAGCCCATTTAAACCCATGGATATAAGCCGTACCTAAACCACTTTTGCCCATGCGTTTTTCAAGAAACAATTGCTCTGGGTAGGTTTCTATTAATTGAGACACGATAGCTGAGGTTCCATCAGGAGAATTATCGTCAACTACAAGAACATGGAATACTTTTTTGAGCTTGAAAACCGCTTTAATAATGGCTTCGATGTTCTCTTTTTCATTGTAAGTTGGAATAATGACTAAACTATCAGACATGAAGAAATATTGAATATACTAGGGCAAATATACACTAATTTATTCCTACTTTTGTGTTAACTTCAAGCCAAAAACACCCAGATGGAGGCCCTTACTCGCGAATTTTTATCTTACGATTGGATTACTTTTTTTCTTGTCTTTTCGCTGTTGTTATTGGCGGCAATTAAGCGTATTCATCCGGAGCGATTTTTTGAGTATATGCATGCGGGCTTTAATCAAGGCTTGGTAGAAATCATGGCTTCAGAAAAACACAGAATACTAAACCCTTTCGGGTTTTTTATATTAGTATTTAATAGCATAACACTTAGTTTATTCTTGTTTTTTTGTATCGCAGATCAACCTTTTTCTGTGGAAGAGTCACAGATTTCGTTTAGCTTGATTGTAGTCTTATTAATTAGCTATACTATAGGTAAAGAAGTGCTCTCGTATCTACTAAGGCGACTAATTTTAGGAGAATACACCCTACAACTCTTTATGGCGTCTAAGCGCGTATATTTTTTCCTTTTTTGTGTTGCTATTTTTGTTTGTAATGCACTGTTTTGGTACGCGTATCCAAATCAAACAATATTACTGTATAGTGGTGTATTCCTTTTGTTTACAATGAGTGTATACATTTTTATGCTTAACAAAAACCTGATTATTAATAAGTTGTTTTATTTTATTTTGTACATTTGCGCTTTTGAAATAGCGCCCCCATTATTATTGTTTAAATTGATATTTGAAAGTTAATTGGAAAGCATATGAAAGTGAAAACAATTTTGGTATCTCAACCAGCCCCTAAAACAGAAACCTCCCCATATCATGAACTGTCAGAAAAGCAAAAAGTTAAAATAGACTTTAGATCTTTTATTCATGTTGAAGGGATTGACTCTAAAGAGGTTAGAGCTCAGAAAATAGACCTTACCAAGTTTACCGCCATCATATTAACCAGTAGAAATGCTGTAGATCATTTCTTTAGAATTGCTGAGGAGATGCGTTTTAAGGTGCCCGACACAATGAAATATTTTTGTCAGTCTGAAGCAGTTGCCTACTACCTACAGAAATATGTGGTGTATAGAAAACGAAAGATTTACGTAGGTACTAGAACTTTTCAAGAGCTAGGAAAGTTAATTAAGAAGCACAAAGATGAAAAGTTTTTACTCCCATCATCTGATAAGTTAAAGCCTGAAATTCCATTAGAATTAGACAAGCTGTCTATACATTGGACCAGAGCAGATTTATACAGAACAGTTGTAAGCGACCTTTCTGATTTAGAGAATGTATTTTACGATATTTTAGTGTTTTTTAGTCCTTCAGGAATTGACTCATTATTTGAAAACTTCCCAGACTTTAAGCAAAACAATACTCGAATTGCAGTATTTGGTAATTCAACAGTAAACGCAGCCACTGCTGCTGGATTGAAGTGTAATATTGTTGCGCCTACACCAGAAACCCCATCGATGACTATGGCCCTTGAAAAATATATTAAAGAGGTCAATAAAAAATAATACTTCAGCCGAGCAAAGCTCGGCTATTTTTATGCAAACAATGTAGCAAAAGCTTCGTCAATTTTACTGACTAAAATAAGCTTTATGTTAAAGTCGTTTCGACTAATTTTTGCATATTTAGAGGTCACAAATGAGGTGTATCCAAGACGTTCGGCCTCAAGAATTCGCTGTTCTACTTTTGCAATTGGCCTAATTTCACCCGCTAGACCTACTTCTGCAGCAAAACACACTCGAGGTGAAATAGAAAGGTCTTGATTAGACGATAAAATAGCGGCAACAACAGCTAAATCAATAGCAGGATCGTCTACCTGAATACCTCCAGTTACGTTTAAAAAAACATCTTTAGCGCCAAGTTTAAATCCGGCCCGTTTTTCTAACACGGCCAAAATCATGTGGAGTCTTTTTAAGTTGTATCCTGTTGTAGAGCGTTGAGGTGTTCCATAAACAGCGGTACTTACCAAGGCTTGAATTTCAATCATAATGGGTCGAACACCATCTAAAGTTGATGCAATTGCGGTACCGCTTAGGTCAT
Source organism: Flavobacteriaceae bacterium (assembly GCA_965659555.1). GTDB lineage: Bacteria > Bacteroidota > Bacteroidia > Flavobacteriales > Flavobacteriaceae > Polaribacter. The sequence continues at coordinate 27,772 of CBFHVY010000001.1, read as the reverse complement.
CGTCTTTTTTTGAAATCAATAACTCAGATGGATTACTCACTTCCCGTAAACCATCGGAAAGCATTTCGTAAATACCAAGTGCAGCTGTAGAACCATATCTGTTTTTGTGAGAGCGCAACAAGCGATAGGTGTGATTTCTATCTCCCTCGAATTGAAGAACTACATCGACCATATGTTCAAGAATTTTGGGCCCTGCAAGATTTCCTTCTTTGTTGATATGACCAATTAAAATAACCGGCGTATGGGTTTCTTTTGCAAACTGAATAAGCTCTGCGCTACTTTCTCTGATTTGAGAAATGGTTCCCGGTGAAGCATCTATAGCGCTGGTATAAAGTGTTTGAATAGAATCTATAACTAAGACCTCTGGCTGTACTTCTTTAATACTTTCAAAAATCTGTTGTGTATTGGTTTCGGTAAGCACAAGACAATTCGTTGTGTCTGTAGCAAGACGCTCAGCGCGCATTTTTATCTGCGACTGACTCTCCTCGCCTGAAACGTAAAGAATCTTTTGCTTGATTTGCAAGGCTACTTGCAAGAGTAAGGTAGATTTACCAATACCAGGTTCTCCACCTAATAAAACAACAGAACCTTTAACAAGCCCTCCTCCTAAAACGGTGTCAAGTTCTCTGTTGTGCGTTTTGATTCGGTCTTCGGCGCTATATTGAATTTCTGAAATGGCAACAGCTTTAGGCGCTCTTTGAGATGGGGCCGAGGTGTTCCATTGACGTTTTGCTTCTTTTTGAAGCACTTCTTCCACTATGGTATTCCACGCTTTACATGCAGAACATTGTCCTGTCCATTTCGCATGTTGGGTGCCGCAATTCTGACAAAAAAAGGTGGTTTTTGTTTTAGCCATCTAGGAGTAACTTTCTACAAAGAAAAGAAAATTACTTGTTTTTATTGTATATCGGTAAGAGTAAAAAAGAGAGTCCTCCAAAAATGATGATCATAGCAGTTTGAGCGGTCCACATAATCCATCCAAACGCAACACTGGGTTCAGCAGGTAAGGCAAATAGAGAAAATGCTCCAGCAACAGCAACAGGATACAATCCGATACCTCCATTGGTTGCAGCAATACTAAATCCGCCAGCAATAAAACCAATTAAAACGGCTCCAAACGGAACATCAAGACCATCAATAGCGGGTATGGTAGCCCAAAACATTAACACATACATTACCCAAATAAAAAGGGTGTGAAAAATAAACGCCCATTTGTGTTTCATCTTAAAAATACTGGTAGCGCCTTCGATGAGGCCAACTACAAAGTTTTTAATTTTTAAGGCAACACCAGATGTGGCTTTTTTGATGGTTTTGGTGAAAATATAAAATGCAATGACTAAAACGAATACGCCGATTCCAATTTTAAGAGGGTCAAAGTTTTTGAGGAGTAAATCGTAGATAAAATCGAACTGAACAAATAGGGTAATGCATACGATTAGCAAAAGCATTATAACATCTGCAATGCGTTCTGCAACAATAGTTCCGAATCCTTTTTCAAAAGGAATCTCTTCATAATTTGCCATTACTGCAGCTCTAGAAACTTCTCCTGCTCTTGGCACAGCATAGTTTACAAGATAGGCTACTAAAACAGCCATGGTACTATTGGCAAACCTTGGGCGATACCCTAAAGGCTCTAACATAAACTTCCATCGATATGCTCTTGAAAGGTGACTTAAAATACCAAAAAATAAGCCCAAACAAATCCAGCCATATTGCGCGTTTTTGAAATAGGTTAGTAGGGTGTCTAAAGAAATTTTAGAAATAGAGTACCACACTAGTGCTATTCCCAAGAGCAATGGGAGTGAAACCTTAGCGGATTTTTGAAGTGAGAAACTCAAATTTTAAGTCAGGGTATTATTTTCTTCATTCGGAAAAACAAGTGCTGGAGTAAACTTTTTCGCTTCCTCTAGCTCCATAAATGCATAAGCAATTAAGATAAGAATATCGCCAACAGCTACTTTTCGAGCTGCTGCACCATTAAGGGTGATTTCGCCTGTTCCTCTTTTTCCAGGAATAACATACGTTTCAAGACGTTCACCATTGTTGTTGTTTACAATCTGAACTTTCTCACCTTCAATAATATTTGCGGCTTCCATTAAATCTAGATCAATAGAAATGCTGCCAATATAATTTAAGTCGGCTCCGGTTACCTTAACTCGGTGAATTTTAGATTTTACTACTTGGATTAACATGCTGCAAAAATACTACTTTTTTAAATCTTGAGTACACATATTGGTTAAAATAATAGTGGGTTTATGACAGTAAAATATTGTCGATAAGTCGAATACTCCCTGCAAATACAGCAATAAAAGCCCTACTTTTTTGAGTGCTGTCTTTCTCGGTCATGGTTTTTAGGGTGTCTTCAAAAGCAATACTAAAGTATTCTAATTTCAATTCTGGATGTGCATTAATGCTTGACGTAACATAGTTTGAAATACCCTCAAGAGATTCGGTTTTGAACAATGCCTGTACTTCCTGAAGTGTTTTAAAGATAAGTGGAGCTGCAGTCCGCTGTACTTCAGTTAAGCGCATATTTCTTGAACTCATGGCTAAACCATCTTCTTCTCTAAAAATCGGGCATCCGATGATATTTATGCCTAGCTTTTCTTTTTCAGTTAGCTTTTTTATGATTTGTAATTGTTGAAAATCTTTTTCTCCAAAATAGGCGTTTGTTGGACGAACAATTTCAAAAAGCATTTTTACGATGGTTCCAACCCCATCAAAATGACCCGCTCTAAACTTGCCTTCCATTTCGTGCTCTAAACCGTCAAAATCAAACGACTGTGACACGACGTTTTCGGCATATAACTCGGTTATATTGGGTAAAAATAAAACATCACATTTTGCGTTTTCTAGCATAGTAATGTCCTTTTCTAAGGTATTGGGATACTTTTTTAAATCTTCTGGATTGTCGAATTGTGTTGGATTTACAAAGATACTAGCGACTGAAATAGCATTGTTTTTGTTGGCGGTAGCTACAAGCGATAGGTGCCCTTGGTGTAAAGCCCCCATAGTTGGCACAAATCCAACAGATTTTGCATCGTTAGCAATAGTAGACAAATGCGTAATTAAATCCTCTTTAGTTTTAAAAATTTCCATTAGCCTTATGTGTACGAGAGCGCAAACTTACTATTTTAACACGGATTTTGCATAAAAATTTGTAGTTTTGCACATCTTGTAAAAGAGCAGATTTAATGAAAGATAAGAGAATATTATATGTTTCGTCTGAGGTGGTTCCTTACCTTCCAGAGACGGAAATCGCATCAAAAGCATTTAACGTAGCCAGAGACGCCCATTCTAATGGTGTTCAAACGAGAATTTTTATGCCTCGATTTGGGGTTATTAATGAGCGTAGACATCAATTACATGAAGTAATTCGTTTATCGGGAATGAACTTAGTAGTTAATGATATGGATATGCCTTTGATCATTAAAGTTGCTTCGATTCCTAAAGAACGTATGCAAGTCTATTTTATTGATAATGATGAATACTTCAAAAGAAAAGCAATTTTTACAGATGAAGATGATTTGTTATTTGAGGACAATGACGAAAGAGCAATCTTTTTCGCAAAAGGAGTTGTAGAAACCGTGAAGAAATTAAACTGGGCGCCAGATATTATTCATGTTCATGGATGGATGGCCTCTTTGTTGCCTATGTACCTCAAAGAATACTACGCAGAAGAGCCTTTATTTACAGACAGTAAAATTGTAACCTCTGTGTACAAAAAAGATTTTGAAGGATCTTTAAACGGAGAGTTAATGAACAAAGTAAAGTTCGATAACCTTTCAGAACAACAATTAGAGATTCTAAAAGAGCCTAACCATGCTCAAATATTAAAAAGTGCTATTCACAATTCCGATGCCGTTGTTATCGGTAGTCAAGATGTTTCAGATGAATTAACCTCATTTATTGAAGGGCAAAATAAGCCTACATTAGCCTATACTGAGGATAATGTGTCAGAAGCATATTTACAGTTTTATAGAGAGATTGTAAATCCTAATTAAAAAATTTATGATTAAGAAACATATTCAAAAAACCATTGTTTTTTGCAGTTTGATAGGGCTTTTAGCTTTGGTTATTTCATGTGAAAAAGACTTCACAGATATTGGCTCCTCCATTATTAGTAATACGCAGTTTAACACAAAAGACACCATCTTAGAGGTTGTTGTAACTGAAAAACCCATTACGAGTGTTCGTGCTGATGGAATTCAGTTAGGAGGAAACTTGGGACAATACTTACTAGGCGTGTACAACAATGTAAACTATGAAAAAATTGAAGCGTCTATCGTAAGTCAGTTAGGAATTCAGAATGATTTAGCATTAGTGAATCAAACCTATGGCGCAGACACTACTGTGGTCACTACTATAGACACTGTGTACATTAAATTACCTTACCAAGCATCGCTTAAAACAGACGGTTCAGATCAGTATGTTTTAGATTCGGTAATTGGTAACACCAGCGTACCATTTTCGGTAAACGTTTACCAATTGCAAACTTTTTTAAACCGATTAAATCCTAACGACCCATCCAAAACAAATTCTTTTAGTTCTGATGAGGTGTATCAATGGATTCCAGGAACGTTAACGAGTCAAGTCGACTATCCTTTTATACCAAGTAGCAACGATACCGCTATTTTTGTGAAGCGAAGAACTCACTTGGGTGAGGTCTATGATACCGATACCATTAGTCTTACCAACAATATTCCTTTCGCACGAATTCCATTAGATAAAAACAAAATTAAAAGTCTGTTTTTAGATCAATATGGCACCGCCAATTTTGCTTCTCAAGACGCCTTTAATAACTATTTTAGAGGGATTATGATTGAAGCAAAAGGAGATGACGGATCCATGGTGTCGCTAAGCTTAACAAGCCCTACTATTGGTCTAAACGCCTCCATAGAAGTCCTCTATACAAATACTGTTTTAGATGGCGCGGGAGCTCCAGTGGATACTATTAAAGTTGCCAATACCTATTCTTTATCGGGAATTTCTACAAGTTTGTATAAAATGACTCAAAATAATCCATCTTCGAGTCATAATGTTATCGTTCAAGGAACAGCTGGAACGATGGCAAATGTAGCATTGTTTGGTGAAGACTTGAACAACAACAATATTCCAGATCAAATAGATGATTTACGTCAAAAAAACTGGTTGATTAACGATGCGTCACTAACCTTGTATGTAGACCAAGATATCGTTGATTTTGATACCATTGCAACTCCGTATCGATTATTGATCTACAAAGACGGATTAAACGGAAGTGGAAACCCTAATCCAAGTCAGATTAAAGACATTTTAACTGAAGGGTCTGCCGTTTTGGGAGGGGCTCTAGAACTATCGGAAGACGGGAGGCCAGACAAGTACAACTTTAGAATTACAGATTATGTTTCCGATTTATTGAATGGAAAATCAACATATTCTCCTGTATTAGGGGTTAAATTATTCAGTCCAACAGATGTCCCTACCTCTGTTAGTGATACGATTATTGAAAGCTATAGCTGGAACCCGAAAGCAGTGATGTTATTAAATCACCTGCCAAATAATGGTGCTAGAAGAGCGCAGTTAAAAATATCATATTCTGTTAAAGCAGAAAACTAACTAAAACAATATACCCCAATGTGTGGAATCACCGGATATATAGGCCCTAGAAACGCTTTTCCAATTGTTATTAATGGCCTAAAAAGGTTAGAGTATAGAGGTTATGACAGTGCAGGATTAATGATGTTTGATGGTACTGATATCCATGTGTGTAAAACCAAAGGAAAAGTAGCAAAATTAGAATCAATCATTGCTGAAAACCAATCGTGTTCAGAAGGATCAATTGGTATTGGACATACACGTTGGGCTACACATGGTGTTCCAAATGATGTCAATTCTCACCCACATATATCTAATTCTGGCGATTTAGTAATTGTTCATAATGGAATTATTGAAAATTATGATTCCTTAAAAAAGGAATTGCAAAAAAGAGGCTATACCTTTAGTAGCGACACAGACACCGAGGTACTCATTAACCTCATTGAAGAGGTTAAAAAAAATGGAGGGTGTAAGCTAGGTAAGGCGGTTCAAATTGCCCTAACTCAGGTAGTGGGAGCTTATGCTATTGCTGTTTTCGACAAAAACAAACCAAATGAAATCGTTGTTGCTCGACTAGGAAGTCCTATTGCTATTGGAGTTGGTGCTAACAACGAGGAGTTTTTTGTTGCTTCAGATGCCTCTCCTTTTATTGAATATACAAAAGATGCTATCTATCTTGATGACGAAGAGTTGGCTATTATTAAAATAGGCAGAGCTATTCGTGTTCGAAAAATTTCTGATGACTCCATGGTAGAAACTGCTACACAGGAGTTAAAAATGAGCCTTGAACAAATCGAAAAAGGGGGATATGAGCATTTTATGATCAAAGAAATTCACGAACAACCTAAAGCAATTAAAGATACATTTAGAGGTAGAATGTTAGCCGACCAAGGCATTATAAGAATGGTTGGGATCGATGATAACCTTTCTAAATTTAAAAACGCAGATAGAATTATTATTGTGGCCTGCGGAACTTCTTGGCATGCCGGCTTGGTTGGAGAATATCTTATTGAAGAGTTTGCTCGGGTTCCTGTTGAGGTAGAATATGCCTCAGAGTTTAGATACAGAAACCCTATAGTCACCTCTAAAGATGTTGTTATTGCAATATCTCAATCTGGAGAAACAGCAGACACCCTAGCAGCAATAAAACTAGCTAAGGAAAGAGGAGCGTTTGTTTTTGGAATTTGTAATGTGGTTGGATCTTCTATTGCAAGAGAAACACATGCAGGAGCCTATACCCATGCAGGTCCAGAAATAGGAGTGGCTTCAACAAAAGCTTTTACCACACAAATTACCTTACTTACTTTGTTAGCATTAAAGTTAGCAAACGAGAAAGGAACGATTACCAGTTCAGAATTCCACAGCCATTTACATATGTTGGAATTGATTCCAAACAAGGTAGAGCAGTTATTGAAAATAGACAACACTGTTAAAGCAATTGCAGAGGTCTATAAAGATGCTAAAAACTGTTTATACTTAGGAAGAGGATTCAACTTCCCAGTTGCTTTAGAAGGTGCTTTAAAACTCAAGGAAATTTCTTACATCCATGCTGAAGGATATCCAGCAGCCGAGATGAAACATGGTCCTATTGCACTTATCGATGAAAACATGCCCATTTTTGTAATCGCAACGCAAAAAGGTCATTACGATAAAGTTGTTAGTAATATTCAAGAAATTAAATCTAGAGCAGGTAAAATTATTGCAATTGTTACAGAAGGAGATACCACAGTAAAAGAAATTGCAGACCACGTTATAGAAATACCCGATACAGCGGAAGCTTTAACACCCTTATTAACCACAATACCTTTTCAGTTATTATCGTATCATATTGCGGTAATGTTAGACAAGAACGTAGATCAGCCAAGAAACTTAGCAAAATCAGTTACTGTGGAATGAGTATGATAGGGGGTATTTAATCACCCATCTATTAGTTGAAGTAGAAGTAACATCTCCGAAACTTTGGGTATTACCACTCTCCTCTTCACAAATAGAAAAATACAACTACATAAAGGAAAAAAGAGATGAGGGATATTACTATTATCAGATTAGTGATATGATGAATGAATCAAACTTCAAACCTCAAAGAACCGACATATTCACCCCACAACAAGTATGGGGATTAGAATTCAAGATGGAAAAAAGATTAAAAAGATTATATAAAATTGAGTATCCTAAGGTTGTATCAATTGGTTTGATAAGTGAGGTCTGAAGATTTGATGTTTATATGTAACATTATAAAATGTAAAAAGGATTTTTAATTTTAATTTTTTATTATTGTAGGAATTATATATTTTAAAATTTTAAGAACTATGAAGTTATCCGAAACAAAAAAAATACATTACAGAAAGTTCTTTTGGTATTTCTATGGAATTATTTTCATGTTGAGTGGAGGGGTAAACCTGATTGAAAAAGGAGAGTTTTGGTGGATTTTTTCAATTCAATTTATTATTGGGTTTGTTACAGTGGTTTTAAATTTTATTGGAAAATTAGAAACTAAGACCCCCTAGTATAGACTCTCATCAAATTATTTTAAACTTTCAACCCATAGATTTGTCATTACTGATTACGGTAGAGTAACCTAACTTATTTGATTATTGGATGTCAAAAGTTATGGGTAGGGTGTAGCTCACTCTAACAGGTCTTCCCGTTTGGCACCCAGGTTTCATTTGGGGTAGTTTTTTAATGATTTCTTCTACCTCCTTTTGAATTCTTGGATGCGGTGCTTTAGCCATAACCTGAATAACTTCACCAGTAACGTCTACCTTAAACAATACAATGATTCTCTTTTTGCCTTCCGAAAGGCCAAGTTCGTTCGCTAAGCCTGTATTGAATCGCTTTAAAAAAAAGGTCTGAATACTTTTAGTAAAACATGCTTTGAGTTCTTCTTTGGTCCCTTTGCAACCAGGATATACAGGACCCTCTTCTATGGAGATAAAGGGCACATCTTCAATAATGACTTCTTTTTCTATTTCTTCTACAATCGCATTAGGATCGATGATTCTTCCATGGACAGCCTCTAGTTCGTCAGTTTCTGTATTCTGAATAATCGACTCCTCGATATTCAAATCATCCTCAATGACCTTAATTTTTTCTGGCAAAGGAGCAGGTGTTACTTGCTTAGGCGGAATCAACTCATCTCTTTGAATAATCGGGGTTTCCTCCTTGTCGGAATCCATCATATTCACCTCTCCTAACACATTTTTAAGCGTATGATCGGTACTGTTAATTTCCAGGAGTTGATAAACGATAAAAAGGGTTAACACGAGCCCAATTTGAGCAAAGAGTTTGCTGTAGTTTTCTAGTCGAGCCCTTGGGTTTTTCTTGCGTTCCATAACTTTTATATTTAATCAAACAACACCGTTTTGTAAAAAGAGATACAAACGACATGTGCGAGTTAAGGTATAAAAGTAAGCGCTCTAAAAAGCTGATAATTATCAGGTTAAGCCTTAAATTTTGCCGTGTACTTTGGAGTGCGACCCATCGTTCCAAAGGGTTAAAATATCTGTAGCAACGCTAGCGCCACTTCCGGCAGCAATGGCAAACTGACTTCGTTCGCCTGCAAGGGTTCCGCAAACATACACCCCGTTGAAGACTATATTGTGGTGGTGTACTAATTGGATTCTTTCTTTTGCTGGATTTGCTTTTTTGTGAGGGATGATATAGCGCTCTAGTCCTTTTATGGTAAACGGCTTAGCATAATTAAGGGCAAGAATGGCTATAGCTGTTCTGTAGGTGCTTTTATTTGTTTGAACAATAATCTCTTCCTCTTCTTTAAATACCGCAATAACTTTTTCATTAAGTATCTGAGTTACCTGTGGATATTGTTTTTTAAGATGCTCTTTGCCAACGTCTAAAACAGATTTTCCTGTTGTACCAGGAGTTATACCCAACACATTGTTAAACAAGGCATTTTGTAAATGAGAACTGCGTTGGTGCATTACAATTCCAACACGTTTGTCTTTGGCATATGGCTTTGTAAGCGCAGACCCCAACACTAGAGCACATTGCATTCCAGCAACGCCTCCACCAATAATTAAAGCATCAAAATTCATAGCATAAAGTTAAGGTAAAATAGCAAAGCCAGCAATGAAAATTGCTGGCTTTGGTGTATTCTAGTTCTAGTTAAGCGATAGTTATTTTACTCTTCTTCATTGTATGGATCAGCAATTAGACGCAGACAGTCTGAATCTAAAAGAGGCCAATTATATAGCCTAACATAATTAGCAAAAACGGGTTTAACAACACTGCTAACAGAAAAAGTATAGGTTTTTGAATATTGATTCTCACTAACAAGTGTTAAGGTAATCGTTCCGTAAATTCCACCATCATAGGTAGATACCGTACCATTGTCAGATAAACGAGGGGCATTTGTTACACAACGAATTTGGTATAAATCATAGTATGTTGTAGCGTTAGGGTGTAGGTTAGAAGAAACAGACAGGGTGTTAAAATTGTCTTCTGTAAACACATACAAATTAGCATATGAAGAAGAAGAGTGTTCCTTATGAAGATTGCTCCACACTACTGGGCCGCAGGTATTGTCTTCAGAAAAGGTAGTGTCATCACAATCTATAGGAGAGCAGTCGTTCTCACGATCAAAAAATCCATCGCCATCCATATCAACAGCGTCACCGTGAGCTAAATGGGCGTCTAACGAAGCCATTCCAACGGTTAGTATTCCTCCTTTTTTGTGACAAATAGAAACAGTAGCATTGTTTTTGCTCGTAACTTCTAAACCTTTATTTCGGTTTAAAGTATCCATTTCAAAATCTAAATTATCCTGCTCACAGGAGGTAAATGCAAGTAGAGCAAGAAAGGCAACTAGTAAATTTTTCATAATTAAGTGTTTGGTTATTGTTATAATGCACACAATACTACGCTTTTAAATACGGTTACCACCATGTTTATAGCTAAAACGTAAATCTACAAGAGAGTGTATAGAGGATATAACATAAACACAACACCACAATTTAAGTCGTTGAGCTTGTTAAAAAAGCAGCTTAATATTATGTGTAAACAATTTAACGGCGATGGCTAAAAGCACAACACCAAAAACTTTTCGGATGATACCAATACCATTACTACCAATAACGCGCTCAATTTTTGAAGAGGTTTTAAGCACGGCATAAATCAGAATGACATTTAAAACTATGGCAACAATAATATTCTGAATTTCAAATTCGGCTCGTAAAGAAAGCAACGTAGTTAAGCTACCTGGCCCGGCAATTAATGGGAATGCCAAAGGAAAAACGGTTGCAGTTACCGCATTAGGTTCTTCTTTGTAAAGTGTAATACCTAAAATCATTTCTAAAGCAATAAAGAACAGTATAAAAGCACCAGCCACGGCAAAAGAATTGACATCTATCCCAATAAGCGACAGTAAGCTTTGACCCAAAAACAAGAAGAATACCATAATAACTCCTGCAATGATGGAGGCTTTTTCAGATTGAATATGCCCTGCTTTTTTTCGTAAGTCGATGATAATAGGAATGTTTCCAACAATATCAATAACGGCAAACAACACCATAAATGCAGTAACGATTTCTTTAAAATTTAAGCTCATAAGTTCTTTTTTACAGGCCACAAAATTAGTCAACTTAAATTTCTTTGTCTCATTTATTAGTAAAAATTTACTGTATTTTTGCTGCATGTTTCAACTTGGAAAAACAATTGTTTCAGAAGACATTATCGAAAAAGATTTTGTGTGCAACCTCTCTGCATGTAAGGGCGCCTGCTGTATAGATGGAGAGGCAGGAGCACCTTTAGAGGAAGAAGAAACACGAATTTTAGAAGAGATTTATCCGAAAGTAAAACCCTTTTTACGCAAAAAGGGAATTGCCGCAATTGAAGCTCAAGGAACATCAATTACAAACGATTTTGGAGAGTTAGAAACTCCTTTAATCGATGGCGCCGATTGTGCATATGTAATATTCGATGAAAAAAAGACCGCTCTGTGTGGTATAGAAGAGGCCTATAATCAAGGGGTTATTTCTTGGAAAAAGCCAGTTTCCTGTCATTTATACCCAGTTCGTGTTAAAGAATTTAGTGCTTTCGCTGCGGTAAATTACGATAAATGGGACATCTGTGATGATGCTTGTTCCTTAGGAAAAGAGCTACAAGTCCCTGTTTATGTTTTTGTGAAACAAGCGTTGATCAGAAAATTTGGACAAGATTGGTATGATGAGCTCGAAACAGTTGCACAAAAACACCTAAACAAATAATCACCTTTATAGCTTATTGTAGAAATTAAGAGTGCTTTTTGGGTGCTTTATACCCCACTTTTATGCTCTATTTTTTTGACTGATTTTATCGATACTACCCACCATATTTTTTGAAATAAATTCCTCAAAAAAAAATGGTAAAAACAACTTTTAAGAATGTCAATGAGAATAGGGCTTAACAAAAATTTAACAAATTAAATCCTTGAAAATCAACACGATAAAAACGTATTTTCTAAGCGTTTAAAAAGAGCTCTAAAGGCTATTTGTTAAAAACTTGCCGTAATTTGTGAATAAGTATGGCTTTTAATTTCTACTAAAAATTTCAATCTTTGTTAGCGACCTCAGGGTATCAATTTTTCCCATAATCTATAAATAATACAAAAATGTCTGCAACAGAACCAATTTTACAGCCGAATGATAACAGATTTGTAATTTTTCCAATACAACACAATGATTTGTGGGACTGGTATAAAAAGCAACAAGCTTGTTTTTGGACTGCCGAAGAAATCGATTTACATCAAGATTTAACGGACTGGAATAATAGGCTTTCAAATGATGAGCGTTATTTCATCAAACATATTTTAGCTTTTTTTGCTGCGTCTGATGGAATTGTTAATGAAAACTTAGCCGAAAACTTTGTAAACGAAGTACAGTATTCTGAGGCTAAATTTTTCTATGGATTCCAAATTATGATGGAGAACATCCATTCAGAAACCTATTCGCTACTTATCGATACTTATGTAAAAGATGAAGTAGAAAAAGATAAATTGTTTAATGCAATTGAAAACTTTCCAGCGATTAAGAAAAAAGCAGACTGGGCATTAAAATGGATTGAGTCTGATTCTTTTGCTGAACGTCTAATTGCTTTTGCCGCTGTAGAAGGCATCTTTTTCTCTGGAGCATTTTGCTCTATCTTTTGGTTAAAGAAAAGAGGCTTATTACCTGGATTAACGTTTTCTAACGAGTTAATTTCAAGAGACGAAGGAATGCATTGTGATTTTGCGGTACACTTACACAACAATCACCTACAAAACAAAGTGTCTAAAGAACGCATTAAGCACATCATCATCTCAGCATTAGACATCGAAAGAGAATTTATTACCGAGTCTTTACCGGTAAGTTTAATAGGAATGAACGCTAAGTTAATGACACAGTACTTAGAATTTGTAACCGATAGACTTTTAGTAGAGTTTGGTTGTGAAAAAGAGTTCAACACCACTAATCCATTCGATTTTATGGAGATGATTTCTCTAGAAGGGAAAACAAACTTCTTCGAAAAGAGAGTATCAGAATATCAAAAAGCAGGTGTAAAGTCTGGAGGAACAGGAGCCATAAGTTTCGACGCAGATTTTTAACACCAAAGAAAACTGCTTAGGGGGCATCAATTAATAATATTTAAATCAGTAGTATATGTACGTAGTAAAAAGAGACGGAAAGAAGGAACCGGTAATGTTCGATAAAATCACCGCAAGGGTGAAGAAAATGTGTTATGGCCTTAACGATATTGTAGACCCAGTAAAAGTGGCTATGCGCGTTATCGAAGGGTTATACGATGGAGTTACTACCTCCGAATTGGATAGTTTAGCGGCTGAGATTGCTGCGACCATGACTACTGCACATCCAGATTATGCAAAGTTAGCAGCGCGTATTGCAGTTTCTAACTTGCATAAAAACACCAAAAAGTCTTTTTCAGATACGATGAAAGACTTGTATGAGTATGTAAACCCTAGAACAGAAAAAAAATCGCCGTTACTCTCAGATGAAGTATATCAAATCATCATGGATAATGCAGAGAAATTAGACTCGACTATTATCTACAGTAGAGACTTTAACTACGATTTCTTCGGCTTTAAAACTTTAGAGCGTTCGTATTTACTTAAACTAAATGGGGTTATTGTAGAGCGTCCTCAACATATGTTGATGCGAGTTTCTATTGGAATTCACATGAATGATATTGATGAAGCTATTGCAACCTATGAGTTGATGAGTAAAAAATACTTTACACATGCTACACCAACATTATTTAATTCAGGTACACCTAAACCACAAATGTCTTCTTGTTTCTTACTACAAATGCAAGACGATAGTATTGATGGCATCTACGATACTTTAAAACAAACCGCTAAGATTTCACAATCTGCAGGAGGAATTGGATTATCTATTCATAATGTACGTGCTACAGGGTCTTACATTAGAGGTACAAACGGTACTTCAAACGGAATTGTGCCAATGTTACGTGTGTACAACGATACGGCACGTTATGTAGACCAAGGAGGAGGAAAACGTAAAGGATCTTTTGCGGTGTATTTAGAGCCATGGCATGCCGATATCTACGACTTCTTAGATCTTAAAAAGAACCACGGTAAAGAAGAGATGAGAGCAAGAGACTTGTTCTACGCCATGTGGATTCCAGATTTGTTTATGAAGCGAGTGCAAGAAGATGGGACATGGACGCTGATGTGTCCGAACGAATGTCCACACCTTTTTGATACCTACGGAGATGAGTTTGAAAAGCTTTATGAAGGTTATGAAAAAGTAGGAAAAGGAAGAAAGACTGTAAAAGCAAGAGAGCTTTGGGAGAAAATCTTAGAGTCACAAATAGAAACCGGTACTCCGTATATGTTGTACAAAGATGCGGTAAACAGAAAATCGAATCACAAGAATTTAGGAACCATTCGTTCTTCAAACTTGTGTACAGAGATTATGGAGTATACTGCCAACGATGAGGTAGCGGTGTGTAACTTAGCTTCTATTGCGTTGCCAATGTTTGTGAGTGAAAACGAAACGGGAGAGAAGTTTTTTAACCATAAAAAGTTATTCGATGTAACCAAAAAAGTGATTCGAAACTTAGACACGGTTATCGACAGAAACTACTATCCGGTGAAAGAAGCAGAAAACTCAAACTTTAGACACCGTCCGGTAGGATTAGGAGTTCAAGGATTAGCAGATGCATTTATCATGTTGCGTTTGCCATTTACTTCAGAAACAGCGAAGAAATTAAACCAAGATATTTTTGAAACACTTTATTTTGCTGCCGTTACGTCTTCAATGGAGATTGCAAAAGCAAAAGAACCGTATTCAACATTTAAAGGATCGCCAATGTCTGAAGGAGAGTTCCAATTCAATATGTGGGGAATTCAAGAAGAGGAATTAAGCGGAAATTGGGATTGGAAAAAATTACGTAAAAACGTCATAAAACACGGAGTGCGTAACTCGTTATTAGTAGCGCCAATGCCCACAGCATCTACGTCTCAGATTTTAGGAAACAACGAAGCTTTTGAACCCTACACTTCAAATATCTATACCCGAAGAGTACTTTCAGGAGAGTTTATTGTTGTTAATAAACACCTATTAGAAGACTTGGTAGAGCTCGAATTGTGGGATAACGATATGAAAGAAGAAATCATGAGAGCTAACGGTTCTATTCAACATATCGACAAGATTCCTCAAGACCTTAAAGAACTGTACAAAACTGTTTGGGAAATGAGTATGAAAGACATCATTGATATGGCTAGACATAGAGGATACTTTATTGATCAATCACAATCATTAAACCTCTTTATGCAAGATGCAGATTTTGCGAAGCTTACCTCAATGCACTTCTACGCTTGGAAATCTGGTTTAAAAACAGGAATGTATTACTTACGAACAAAATCGGCAGTAAATGCAATTCAGTTTACGCTCTCTAAAGAGAAAAAACAAGAAGACCAACCCATGAGCCCAGAAGAGTTTAAAGCCATGGTAGAAGCGTCTAAAAACGCAGGACCAGACGATTGCTTAATGTGTGGTTCTTAAGATGAATGTAAATTAAAAGTGATTAAAGGAACCTCATATCGTTGGGGTTCTTTTTTTATATTGATAAGAGATGAACTGGGAACAATTACTATCGCTAAAACGACACGGAGATACCGAAGACCGGCCAAGAGCTACACAAGATGAAACCCGTTTAGGATTCGAGGTAGACTTTGATCGAATAATTTTTTCTTCGGCCTTTAGAAGTTTACAAGACAAAACTCAGGTCATTCCACTTTCTGAAACCGATTTTGTACACACACGCCTTACCCATAGTTTAGAGGTATCTGTAGTGGGTAGAACCTTAGGAAGACGTGTAGGAAAAGTCCTTTTAGAACGCCATCCTCATTTGGTTGATTTGGGCTATACCTTTAACGATTTTGGTGCCATAGTAGCTACCGCCTGCCTTATGCACGATATTGGAAATCCACCTTTTGGGCACTCAGGTGAAAAAGCCATTGGAGAGTATTTTAAAACGGGTAAAGGTCTCCGATTTAAAGACCAACTCTCGGCAAAAGAATATCAAGATCTTATTGATTTTGAAGGAAATGCAAATGGATTCAAAATCGTAACCGAAAGTAGAGAAGGGACCGAAGGAGGGTTGCGCTTGTCGTATGCAACACTAGGGGCCTTTTTAAAATACCCAAAAGAGTCATTACCCAAAAAACCCAGTACACATATTGTAGACAAAAAATATGGTATTTTTCAATCCGAAAAAAATGCCTTTGTCGACGTAGCAACTACCTTGGGTTTACAAAATAAATCGACAACAGACGACCTTGCGTTTTATCGTCATCCCTTAGCCTATTTAGTTGAAGCGGCAGATGATATCTGCTACACGATTATCGACTTTGAAGACGGTATTAACTTGGGACTTATTGAAGAAGAGTTTGCTTTAGAGTACCTTATTAAGCTCGTTAAAAATAATATCAATACAGCTAAATACCACGCGCTTCCCTTTAAAAAAGACCGCGTAAGTTATCTGAGAGCCTTGGCCATTAATACCTTAATTACAGAAGCGGTTGATCTCTTTTTAGCACATGAAGGAACCATTTTAAAAGGAACTTTTGATAAATCCTTACTCGATAAATGCAGCTATGAAGCACAAATCAAGGACATAATTCAAATTAGTATTGACAAGATTTATCGCAGTAACGAAGTCGTAGAAAAAGAGGTTGCGGGGTATAAAATTTTGGCAGACTTACTACATGTTTTTGTCACAGCAGTAACGCAATCCTACCAAGATCACGCGTCTAACTACGACAAACTTGTTTTAAACCTCCTCCCTAAAGAGTATCAAATAGAAACCACTTCAGATTATGAGCGCATCATGATGATTTGCACCTATGTGTCAAGGATGTCAGATAGTTATGCGATTCGTTTACACAAAAAAATACAAGGAAGAATATTCTAATAGGCTATTTTTTCAGTAAATTTGTAAGATTGAAAAAAATTAAAGAAAAGAGCATGAGTAAAAAATTACGAATAGCAATAGTATGTGTAGTAGTATTAGGAATTTTTTTAGTAGTAAACAATAGCCCTACTAAAAAAGAAAAGGCGGTTGCAAAACATATGGAGTTTATTAAAACACATCCATATAGCAAAAGCATTCAACTTTCAAAAAAAGAGCGTATATCTCAAGCCTTACCACCCAATAAGTATTTTGAACAAATGGAATTGTGGCAGATGAACCCTACTACAGGGAGAACGCACAGAGAACATATATTTAAGGTACAACGAGACCTAAAAAACCAACGCTTAACCAATAGAGCACCTGGAGATGCACAAGATAACCCTTGGGTAGAAAGAGGACCAACCAATGTTGGAGGGAGAACCCGTGTAGTTATTTTCGACCCTAATGATGCGACTCATAAACGTGTCTTCGCAGGGGGTGTAAGCGGAGGTCTGTGGGTTAATAACGATATTACACGCCCGAGTAGTTCTTGGGTTCAAATTGATTTTCCAGAAAACGTAGCAGTAACCTGTATGACTGTAGACCCGAATAATTCTCAAATCATGTATATCGGTACAGGAGAGTCGTATACCTCAGATAATGCAGTAGGAAACGGTGTTTGGAAATCTACCAATGGTGGAACTACTTGGACCAATGTATTTAATGACGCCGCAAATGCGAATGATGATTTAAAATTATTATACATCAATGCTATTCAAGCTTGGAACAATCCAGGCACCAACCAAACCGAAGTATTTATTGGGGTAGCTGGCGCGTATTTTAGAAGAAGTCAGCAGTTTTTAGGGTCTCAAAGAACAGGGTTGTATAAAACCATAAATGATGGGGCTAGTTGGACAAAACTGACGTTAAACACTCCTCAAGGATCTCCATATGAACCGAATGATTTTGAAATAGGCGCAGACAATACTCTTTGGATGAGTTCAGAAAGAAATATCTATGGACATGGTGGAGGCACCATTTTTAAATCAACAGATGGTTCTAGTTTTACAGTAGCGCATACCATTACAGAGGGCAATAGAACAGAAATCGCCGTTTCGGCCACAGATAAAGATAAAGTATTTGTATTGGCCAGAGGAGGCTTAACTGCTCTTGGTGATGAAGCACCTATTTCGATGCTAAAAACCACTGATGGTTTTGGATCTACAACAAACATGACTTTACCAACACCTGTTGACGTGACGATTCCCGGAAATGATTTTACCAGAGGCCAATCATTTTATGATTTGGTAATTGAGGTAGACCCTAGCAATGATGATATTCTCTATGTAGGAGGAATTGATATCTATCGCTCAACAAATGCTGGAGACGCATGGGCTCAACTGTCTAAATGGTCTAATAATAACCAAATGTCTAATCTACCAAGACCTTTGGTTCACGCCGATCAACATGCATTTACTTTTCACCCAACAGATTCGAATATAGCCTTAATCGGTAACGATGGTGGGGTGTATTATGCGACCTCAATAACCGACGCAGCAACCTCTACAGTTACACCTAACACCTTTATTTCAGAACGAAATACAGATTACAATGTTACGCAATTCTATCACGGAGCTATCGGTCAAAACCCAGCCAATGAAACCTTGTTAGCAGGAGCGCAAGACAACGGAACTCCTTTTGTTGAAGGAGCTACACCAGGCGCAAACCAAACTATTGATGTTTTTGGTGGCGATGGCGCGTATTCGTTTATTGATAAAGATGGCGAATATATGATTGTATCGTATGTATACAATTATAAAGCACGGTATAATTTACCTTACAATGGTTCAGGAATTATTTTAGATGAAGACCAAGGCTCAGGAAGTTTTATCAATCCTCAAGGCTTAGATGACAATTTAGATGTTTTATATTCTAATGGATCTACAAGTTCTTACGATAGTATTGTTCGTTACAGAGGTATTAAAAGTGGAGAAACGCTGGTAAAAGATAAAATTGGAAATACATTACTAAACAATACGACAACTGCATTAGCCGTATCGCCATTTACAACAAGTTCATCGACCCTATTTGTAGGCTTGTTAAATGGTCGTATTTTAAAAATTACCAATGCAGAAACAGCAACACCAACATTTACCGACATTACCAATAACTTATTACCATTTCCAGATTCTGGAACAATATCTTCTATTGCGTTTGGTACTTCAGAGAATGAGCTTATGGTCACTTTTTTTAATTTCGGAATCCAAAGCATCTGGTACACTTCCAATGGAGGGGCTACTTGGGTTTCTAAAGAAGGAGATTTTCCAGACATTCCTGTTCGCGATATTATGATGAATCCGCTAAGAACCCAAGAAGTGATTATTGCAACCGAATTAGGTGTTTGGAGAACCGATAACTTTAATGATGCTTCGCCAAATTGGGTACAGTCAAATAACGGAATGTCTAATGTAGCTGTAACTTCATTAGAGTTGAGAAAAGTAGACCATACAATTATAGCAACTACCTACGGTCGAGGGATGTTTACGGGTCAATTTACTGCTTTTGGAGCCTCTGTTGATGAGGTCTTAAGCGATGCAAAAGCATTTACAGTGTACCCCACCATTAACAATGGAAGTTTTACTGTTTTTGCGAAAAACGACTTAGGAAAGTCTAAGGTAATTTTACACGATATTACAGGTAAAAAAGCACATGAAACTACAGTAGACTTTTCAACAGAAAGTCGTCAGCAAGTAAGTGTTAATGCTAAACCAGGGGTGTATATCATCACCCTAATCGATGAGAATAATAGAAGGTCTAACGCTAAGCTTATTATCGAGTAAAAAGATCAGATACTACATTAAAAAAGGGCGCTCAATAGCGCCCTTTTTTAATGTAGTAAGTTTTTAAAATAGGTCGATAAGCTTTCGGGATCTAGTCCTATACTTCGATGAAGTTCTTCCACACTTCCATGATCTATAAATTCATCAGGAATCCCAAGCACAGTAATACGAGTCTGTTTTTTTGCTTTTTGAGCAAAGGCTACAACAGTACTGCCAAAACCACCTTCAATACAGCCATCTTCAACACACACAATAGTTTTAAATTGCGTAAGTATTTCGAGTAATAAATCTGTATCTAAAGGTTTTACAAAGCCCATATCGTAATGCGCAATAAGTCCCTCGGTGCCCGATAGCGCAATAGCCTTGCTCACCGATGTAGCTAGGGTTCCAATACTCAGTACCGCAAGACTACTCCCGTGCTGTAAACAAGTACCTTTGCCCAGTTGAATTTCTTTAAAAGGCTGCTGCCAGTCGACGATTGTTCCAACACCTCTAGGATAGCGAATAGCTATTGGGCCATCAAGGCCTTTTTGAGCTGTATACATTAAGTTTCGCAAAGCGATTTCATCTTTGGGCGCCGCAATAATTAGGTTAGGAATACAACGTAAATACGCGATATCAAAAACACCGTGATGTGTTGCCCCATCTTGCCCCACCAATCCAGCTCGATCAATACAGAAAATAACAGGAAGCTTTTGCAACGCAACATCATGAATTACTTGGTCATAGGCACGTTGTAAAAAGGTGGAATAAATAACACAAAAAGGCACCAATTTCTGGGTAGCCATTCCCGCAGCTAAGGTAACTGCATGTTGTTCTGCAATGCCTACATCAAAGGTTCGGTTAGGAAAGCGTTCCATAAGATATTTAAGAGCACTACCCGTTAACATGGCCGGAGTAATACCAACAATATGTTCGTTTTGTACTGCTAACTCCACCAAGGTTTTTCCAAAAACATCTTGAAATTTCGGGGGTTGATTCTGCGTCTTTTTTACTTGAATTTCCCCTGTAACCGCATTAAACTTTCCAGGAGCATGAAAGGTCACTTGATCTTCTTCTGCTTGTTTTAAGCCCTTCCCTTTTGTGGTAATGATATGTAAAAACTGAGGGCCTTGTTTTTGCTGAAGACGTTGTAACTCCGAACGTAATTTAGCTACATCATGTCCGTCAATAGGACCTGAATACTCAAAATTCAACGCTTTAATAATATTGTTTTTCGCTAGAGAGCGGTCGGTTTTAACCTTGGTTAAATATTCTTTTAATGCTCCAACAGAAGGGTCTATGCCAATGGCATTATCGTTTAAAATAATTAACAGATTTGCCTTACTTACCCCTGCGTGATTTAAGGCTTCAAAAGCCATTCCGCTTGCAATAGATGCATCTCCAATAACAGCAATATGTTGCTTCTGATGCTCCCCTTTTAGTTGAGAGGCTATTGCCATGCCTAGTGCAGCAGAGATTGAAGTTGATGAATGCCCTACCCCAAATGTATCGTACTCACTTTCACTGCGTTTCGGAAATCCAGAAATACCACCGAGTTGTCTATTGGTATGAAAGCGTTCTTTTCGACCCGTTAAAATCTTATGAACATAGGCTTGATGTCCTACATCCCAAACCAATATGTCTTCTGGAGTATTATAAATATAATGAAGTGCAATGGTGAGTTCTACAACGCCTAAGCTCGCTCCTAGATGGCCTTCTTTTGTGGCCACAACATCAATAATATACCTGCGCAATTCGGCAGCCAATTGCGGCAGTTGATCTGGACGTAACTTTTTTAAATCCAGCGGACTATTAATCGCGTCTAACAAGGAGCTATTCATCTTACAAAAGTACAATTTTACAACTCAATTCCTTTTTGTAATATTGGAGAAATTAATTCACAGATGCTACAACCTTTCGATGATCTCTATTTTATGAAAAAAGCGTTTCAAGAAGCGCAAATTGCTTTTGATAAGGGCGAAGTACCTGTGGGGGCAATTATTACCTATAAAGATCAAATCATTGCGAGAGCTCATAACCTAACGGAGACCTTAAACGATGTTACTGCACATGCCGAAATGCAAGCGTTTACTGCGGCTTCCGATTTTTTAGGCGGAAAATACCTTCGCGATTGTACCTTGTATGTTACCCTAGAGCCCTGCCAGATGTGTGCTGGGGCTAGTTATTGGACTCAGCTAGGAAAGTTGGTGTATGGAGCTTCAGAACCCGACAGAGGCTTTGTAGCGTTAAACACAACGCTTCACCCTAAGACCAAAGTTGTTGCAGGAATCTTAGAAAACGAATGCAGTATGTTACTCAAGCGTTTTTTTATACAAAAGCGAAATTTAAACTAACGCTTAGCCAACCATGCTTTTCTTTTGTTGAGCATTTCGGTAGTCGTTTGCATACCTATAGCTTCATACGGTGTACTACTGTAGGTGGGGTCTTTTTCAAACTTCAGTTGGGTTTTATAAACGGTATCATGTCTTTCATAGATCAATTCAACCACTTCTCCTGGTTTATAGTTCCTTAAAAGTATATCGAAAGAAGTGTTTTCAGAGACCTCTTTTCCGTTTACAGAGCGTATATGATCTCCTAAATCTAGTCCAGCAGTATATGCCGGGCTTCCTTTCAGCGGATCACTAACAATCCTGCCATTAACCACTCTGGGGCCAAAATACGCCGCTGTACTTTTTTGCTCTAAGGCTATACCTACACTAGCAAATAAGGTGGTGTAATCGGGCATTTTACTATGGTAGATGTAGTCGTTAAAAAAAGCATCGCCAAAGCGTGTTCCTGCGTATTCATTTAAAACTTCATGTAAGTTTGCTACTGTGTACGGAAGTTCTTTCTTTCCATAGGCGTTCCATACGGCTTTCATATAATCGTCTAAGGATAAATTTCCGGGTTCATTGCGTAAGGCTAAATCTAGGGCCAAGCCCAAAACACTTCCATAAGAATAATAAGAAATAAAGGTATTGGCTCTATTTACAGGATCTACAGAACGTGCCGCATCTACAAAAGGCGCTTGATAGCTCATTTCAATAGGGTTGAAATACGAAGTTCCTGGAGAGTTCCATACATAATTAAAGGTACCCATTAGTCCGTTGATATAGTCTTCTTCAGAACTTACTTGAGCTCTGCATAAAATTAGTCCTGTATAATAACTGGTAAATCCTTCTGCAAACCATAGTTCGCCACTCATGTTGGCTTCTTCAAAATTAAAAGGCTCTAAGGCTTTAGGTCGAATTCGTTCTACATTCCAAGCGTGAAAAAACTCGTGAGATACGGTCCCTATATTACGCTCACCACCATTTTCTAGACCTCGTGTACTGGTAAGTATGGTAGAATTTCTATGCTCCATGCCATCTCCACTAGCATTGGGCACATAGCAGGCTAAAAAGGTGTATTCGCCAAAATCAAAATCGGGCAATTCGCCAAAGACAGCTTTTTCTTGAAGTACTACGGCTTTCACTTTTTCAAAATAGGCATCAAAGGTTTCTGGACTAGCACTATCGTGAAGTACAAAATTTACAGTGTAGTTTTTAGCGTTTGAAGCTACCTCAAAAGAACGCACTTGATGATTACTCAACTCTGTTGGGCTGTCCATAAAATACTGTAGGTTGGGCGCGGTATAGGTGTTTTCTGCTGTTTTTTTAAGCTGTGTAGCAATTTTCCAACCCAGGTCTGTTCTTGGGTTAAAGTGTACTTTTATTGGACGTGTTGCTTGTGTTGGGGCAAACATAAAGGTAGCAGGAATATTGAGGTGTGCATGCGTTTCGTCAATTTGCGAATAGGTTCCTCCTCCTCGGTTTGCAAATAGAGTATAGCGTACATTTACGGTGCCATCGTGTTCGTTAACAACCCATTGGTATGGGTCTGGTCGTTCTATAGTTAAGGGCTCTCCCACACTGTTTGTAGCACGTACATTATACACGTTTTTAGCAAACTCATGCAAAGCATAGCGTCCTGGAGATGTTCTGCTCATTCTAAAGGCAAATTTCCCTGGGGCTACCTCAGAAAAGGTAACCGCTACTTCTGCTTCATGATGTACAGCGTTTTCGAATGAAATGGTATAAGACACTTCACTTTGCTCTGAAGCATCTTGTGTAGTGCACGATGCAAGGCTTAAGCATAAGCCAATAACGAATGTTTTAAACAGGGTATTTTGCATAAGAGAATGGGTGTTAGGTGTTTTCAAAGCTACACTTTTTTAATGACGTTGGTTACGATTCCCCAAATGATAAAATCATTTTCTTCTGTAATCTTAATAATCGGATACGCCGGATTTTCGGGTTGAAGCCAAACTTCTCCATGGGCTACACGAAGCCGTTTTACAGTAAACTCACCATCTAAAAAACACACGGCTATTTTGTTGTCTTCTGGAGCCAAACTTCGGTCGATGACTAGTAGATCATTGTCTTCTAGCCCGGCACCAATCATAGATTGACCACTTACTTTAGCAAAAAAGGTTGCTTCTTTATTTTTAATCAGTTCTTCGTCTAGAGAGATTCGGGTTTCTCTAAAATCATCGGCAGGCGATGGAAAACCAGCAGAAATACCGGTATCTATAAACATGGCCCCCGAACCACTAATGGCATTAGGGGTAAAAAAGGTTAAGGCTTTGGGTTGTGTTGCGCTCATTTGATTACTATAATATCATCTATGTTGGTGGTATATTTTGGACTAAGGTGCTGTTGTCGCATTTTCCAAGTTCGTGTGAGGTCTTGGCTGCCTAGTTTTATTTTATCGGAATGAAATCGTCTGTTTAACGAGTCTATCGTTTTCATAAGTGCCGCATGTTTTGGGTTTTCGTGCTCAAAAAAGTTGAGCTGATGATTCAATTCAGGAACCAATCCTGAAACAATAACGCCCGCTTTTTTATATCGAATATGGGGTTTGTAAATTTCTTGTAACGCGGCAAGCGCGGCCTTATTAATCGATAAGCTAGAGTTGGTTGGAAACGAAAAAACAACCGTTTTTGAAGCGCGGTATTGTTCGTGTGCGGTCTTATGACGATCACTTTTTATAAATACGGTTACTACATGACAAAGAGAATGTTGCGCACGCATTTTTTCTGAGCAACTACTCGCAAAGGTTGTTATACGTTCTCTAAGGTCTGAAAGGTCGGTATAGGTATTTTCAAAGCTTCGGGTTGTTGCGATCATTTTTTTAGACTTCGAAGTATCGTCAAGTTCAATTTTAGAAATCCCTTCAAGGTCTTTTTTTAGTCGCCATAGTGTTATCGATAGTGTTTTACGTACCCAATCATCGGAGAGTTGTGTAAAGTCGAAAGCGGTATAACAGCCTTTAGCTAACAGCCTTTTTTCTAAGCGATTTCCAATGCCCCAAACGGCTCCAATTTTTGTCCACTTTAGACCTTTGATTCGTTTTTCTTCGGTATCTATTACATATACCCCTCCAGTTTCTTTAGGAAATTTACGGGCAATTTTATTGGCAATTTTACTCAATGCTTTGGTAGGGGCAAATCCAACACAGGTAGGAATTCCTGTCCATTGTAAAATACGTTTTCTAATGTTTTTGCCATATTGATTAAGGTCGTAGTTGTTAAACCCATCAAAGGCTAAAAAAGCTTCATCTATAGAGTAGACCTCTACATCAGGAGTAAATTGCGCTAAAATGTTCATTACTCGAGCACTCATATCGCCATACAACGGATAGTTTGAAGAGCACACGGTAATGTTGTGTTGCTTAAAAAACGCTTCGTATTTAAAAGCAGGCGCGCCCATGGGTAAGCCAAGTGCTTTAGCCTCGTCGCTACGTGCAATTACACAGCCATCATTATTACTTAAAACAGCAATGGGGGTATTGCGAAGGTTTGGATTAAACACTCGCTCGCAAGAGGCATAAAAGTTATTACAATCGACTAAGGCAAACATGAATGCTAATATACAAACAAGATGTTTCTGAAATATAAAAGGGAGTTACTTATATTTGAAAAAAATAACCCATATGAATGTTTTCGATATTGTTATTGCAGCACTGCTATTATTTGGCTTTGTAAAAGGTCTTTTTAAAGGTCTTTTTGTAGAGGTAGCTTCTTTAATAGCCTTGATAGGAGGTGTTTATGGCGCGATTCACTTTTCGTACTTTGCTGCCGATGTATTGAAAGAACAGGTGTCTTGGGAAGAACGTTATATCTCTTTAACGGCTTTTGCAATTACGTTTATTGCAATCGTTGTAGGGGTTTCTTTATTGGGAAAATTGTTAACCAAATTAGCTGACTTTGCAGCATTAGGACTATTAAACAAAGCCCTTGGAGGAGTGTTTGGGCTACTGAAAATCGGCTTAATTTTAAGTGTTATTTTTATCTTTTTTGGGAAGATAAACAATACCCTTCCTTTTGTAGATGAGACTACTTTGGACGCGTCGATTTTGTACCAACCTATTAAAAAAATAGCACCTACTATTTTTCCATCTATCGTGCGAGACGATACGATCGTATTACCTGTGGAATAAAATCTTTTGTTGGCATTAATAAAAAGTGTAACTTTCTGCTACTAAAATCATTACAATGCGTTTCTTTTATCGATGCTTTCTTATCTGTATTTGTTTTTCATTTACGCCTCAACAAGAGCAAAATTGTTCAGACGCATTAGTTCTTAAAAACAATGATTTTACCTACATGTTGGCCGAGCGCCAAGTTTTGGTTGTTTTTGAAAATAACGAACATATCGAATACCACCAAAATAAGAAGTATGTTGTAAAATCTACGATTGATTGGGTTTCTTCATGTGAGTATTACCTTACCATAAACGAAACGAATTTACCTGATTTCCCTTTCGAAATAGGCACTAAACTTCGGGTTCAGATTACCAAAGTAAAAGGAAATAAAGTGTACTATAAGACATCGTTAAACGATCGTGTTTGGGAAGGGCGCATGGAAAAAAAGACCAATAAGCCTTAGGTTTCAGAACGTCGCTTAAGTTCAGATAAACACAACTTAAATGTTTCAAAGACGGCTTCATTGGCAATCAAATCAGGAATAATATCAATACGTTCCATCATGTATTTAGGCTGCTTTTGTACACCTACCAATAGCACTTCTTTACCTTCATTTTTAAGATCTACCAAAATGTCTTCTAACGTATACAGCCCTGACTGATCTATATAATGCATCAACTCCATTCTAATGAGTACTGTTTGTGCTGTTTTTGGAATTTGTTTGGCCAGTTGTTCCACATCGCTTGTCGACCCAAAGAATAATGGGCCATTAATGTGTTTGATAAACACGTCTTTAATAAGCATTTTAGGCAACCCGAGTTCATCTGCCCAAGTTTCTTCATCTAATGATGTGATTTCTGAACGCGAAGCGGTTAAATCACCAATCTTTTTCATAAAAATTAACGAAGCGATTACTAAACCAATTCCTACCGCATTGACTAAGTTCCAAAATGTTGAGAGGACTAATACCGTTAGCATGATCAGTACTTCTGAACTCAGTTTTATGGGCAGGTATTTAAAGGAGATATCTTTGGGTAAGCTCGGAATCGCACGTAATCCCTTATAGTCCATTACACCGATACCCACAGTCACTAGGATACCGGCAAGTACAGCTGCAGGAATTTTTGAAGCAATTGGTCCCAGTCCTAAAAGAATAACTAAAAGCATAAGTCCGGCAATCATTCCTGAAAGCTTGGTTTTTCCTCCAGAATTGATGTTTACCACGGTTCTTATGGTTGCTCCAGCTCCTGGAATACCCCCAAAAATGGATCCAATACTGTTTCCGATACCTTGTCCGATAAGCTCTTTGTTCGGATTGTGTTTGGTCTTGGTCATATTGTCGGCAACCACACTTGTTAACAAAGAATCTATAGCTCCTAATAGCGCTAAAGCAATTGCTGTAAAGATGTATGGAGAAATATTGGCAACGCTAAAGTTGGTAAAAATAGCTAGGTTGGGTGTTGGAAATCCACCAGGAATTTCTGCAATAGGCCTATAGTTTA